>CAYSAH010000058.1:0-12983 GCA_964428945.1 uncultured Bacteroidaceae bacterium
TTACCATCACCGCTTGTATCCCTGAGCGCAACTGCGCCCTTTCCATCTTGCAAGCGATCTAAGGATACATAAATATCTCCATTATCTTTCACCGTGATATGTCTTCCCCTGCCCAGACTATCGGCAACGATAATGGCCGAAAATCCTTCAGGAAGAATTAATCCCCCGTTATCACTATCAGGGATCAGGCTTTGATCTGTATTATTGCAGCCAATTATCATCAGCAGAGCAACAATTGAAAGGATTACTTTTCTCATTTTTTTTTATTAAGGTTTGAAAACATAACAACCCAGATCAAAAGTGGTTTAAATCAGATACTTTTTTCATCGCTTTTGCCTGTTTCATATAAATTACGGCCAGGAAAAAGAGGTAAAAATAATAGAGGCTGTCTCAAAGTCAATTTGACTTTTGAAAAAGCCTCTATTTCTTAAGAAAATAAATATTAATAATCCTTCAGTTCCCTTTCAACATCCTTATCTCCTCTTCCTGAGAGGTTGATCAATGCTATTTCATTTTTCTTGCCTTTCATAAGCTTCATGGCGAGTGCCACAGCATGAGAGGATTCGATTGCAGGAATAATACCTTCAAGCTGAGAAAGCTTGCGAAATGCATCAATTGCCTCCTTATCGGTAACAACATGGTAATGCGCACGCCCTGAATCTTTCAGACTTGCATGCTGCGGGCTGATGCCAGGATAATCAAGTCCTGCGGCGATCGACCATGACTGTGCAGGATTCCCATCTTTGTCCATGAGACAATAGGAATACGTCCCCTGAAATACGCCCTGTTTGCCAAGGCTCAGGGTTGCTGCAGTCTTAGGCAGCATTCCTTCTCCGCCTCCTTCGGCACCATGGATCGCTACAGAAGTATCATCCAGGAATCCGGAGAAAAGTCCGATGGCATTTGACCCGCCACCTACGCATGCGTAAATACTGTCAGGCAGCCTGCCTTCGGCTTCAAGGATCTGCTCCCTTGCCTCTTTCCCGATGATACTTTGAAAATAACCTACAATATTCGGATAAGGATGTGGACCAACCTGTGATCCGAGGCAGTAGAATGATTCCGGGTGTTCAATGAAGTAACCCAGCGCATTGTCAACTGCATCAGCAAGGGTTTGTGTGCCTGATGTTGCCGGAATTACTTCTGCACCCAGCAATTTCATCCTGCTTACATTCATTGCCTGGCGCTTTATATCGACTGCACCCATGAATACTTTGCAGGGGATTCCGAATAATGCTGCAGCAGTCGCAGTTGCAACTCCGTGCTGCCCGGCTCCCGTTTCTGCGATCACCTCCCTGGCTCCCATTCGCTTTGCCATCAGCAATTGACCAATGGTATTGTTGATCTTGTGGGCGCCGGTATGGTTCAGGTCCTCACGTTTGAGATAGATCTTGCTTCCGACCTCGTCAGACAGCCTTTGCGCAAGGAACAGCGGAGAAGGCCTTCCAACGTAATATTTAAGATAATACTCATATTCCTTAATGAAAGCAGGATCGTCCTTTAACCTGAAAAAGTTTTCTGCAAGACGATTAAGGTTCGGTTCCAGTACCGGGGGCACGAATGCACCACCGTATTCTCCATAATATCCTGGCTTTAATGTTGTTGAAGGTTCCATAGTTTTATTTATTTATGTTTTTGTTTGCATTTATTTTTTGGAAAGATAAAGGTCCGGACCCGGATATGTTCACCCCCCGGATCAGGAAGTACAGTTGTTTCGCAGGCTTCAAAATACCTGCCGCTGCCATCCCCAACAGAGACACACCCTTATCCACCAATTATGCTCTTGTTCAATCATCGATCCACCTGCAAAGTTCTTTGTAACAAACTTTTAATTTTATATAAAAAAAACCCCGGGATTTCCCGAGGCCTGTTAATTGCTGTTCAGTACTTTCCCAATCTTACCAAAGTAAGTTTCCTTGCCACAACCACCAGATATATGATTGAGAATTTGAATTCATGATCACAGGCTTATTTACAAATATGAAGATTTAATTTATAAATCAAAACAGATTGGAATAAATTAGATGTTTTTGCTAACTAATTGAATTAATTCCATATAATTCCTTAAATAATTCACGATTCTAACCACAAGCTCCATCAGAACATTTTCAGGTCCAAAATGTTCCAACCTTGGTTTCTGCTGAATTAATCTGCATTATTTCCTATCTTCGGGGTAAGTTCAACAGGAACCATTAAATTGTCAGAACTTTATGAGCAATAATTCCCTCTTACTTAACCTGGCCAAGCGTATCCAGGCTCTGTCCGAAAATGGCCTTCATTATGCTGAATCCGACTATGATCTAGACCGCTACCAGGAGTTGGGAAAGATTGCAATTCAGATGATCTCCCTTATTACAGATAGTAAGATTGAAACAATTACACTCGGAATCGAGGAAAAAAACGGCTACAGGACACCCAAGGTTGATGTAAGGGCAGTCGTATTTAACAAGGAAGAAAAGATCCTGATGGTCAGGGAAAATATTGACGGAAAATGGTCATTACCTGGTGGTTGGGCCGATATTGGATTTACGCCCGCCGAAATTGCAGAAAAAGAGACCATGGAAGAAGCTGGGGTAAAAGTCAGACCTGCAAGGTTGCTTGCAATTTTTGACAAGAAATGCCATGATCATCCTCCTGATGTTCATTATGCATACAAGATCTTCATTGAGTGCGAGCTCCTGGGCAGTACGCTAAACACAGGCTATGAAACATCGGAAGCCGGATTCTTTTCTCTGCACGAGCTTCCTGAACTTTCAACACCAAGGAACACCAGGAAACAGATTGAGATCATGTTCTCCTTCATGAAAAATGATATTAAATGGCCCTACATAGATCTTT
Organism: uncultured Bacteroidaceae bacterium; assembly: GCA_964428945.1. GTDB lineage: Bacteria > Bacteroidota > Bacteroidia > Bacteroidales > M55B112. Next base: position 2,839 of record CAYSAH010000058.1, read on the forward strand.
AAACTATGAAGAAACAACCCAATATCCTGGTTATTGGCGATGGTGCCGTCGGTGGGATCATTTCAGCCATCCTTAAAAAGGAAGGACTCAATATTGAATTGATAGCAAAAGATGCTGAACGTGCAGAACATATCGCCAAAAACGGATTAGAAATTTCAGGGGTAAAAGGAAATTTTAAAATTACCCTGAGTGCATTTGACAGGATCACAAGTATTAAAAACCGACCTGATTATATTTTCCTTGCCACAAAAGCCGGAGATATGCCGCAGGTCGCAAAGGATCTGAAACCGATGCTTCCAGGTGAATGCCTGGTTGTTTCTCTCCAGAATGGGATCGTTGAGGAGGAACTGGCAGGCATTATCGGAATTGAACATACAGTTGGATGTGTCGTAGGATGGGGGGCAACCATGCATTCAAGGGCTGTTCTGGAAATGACCTCAAAGGGAGAATTTGTTATCGGATACCTGAACAGGCCTGTGGATCAAAAACTCTCTGAACTGGCTGATATATTAAGCCATGTTCTTCCTGTTGAAAAAACAGACAGGATACTCAACCACCTCTTTTCAAAACTTATAATTAATGCGTGCATTTCCACAGTCGGAGCAGTTTGCGGACTGAGCCTGGGTGAGATGCTCAACAAAAGACGATACAGGAACCTCTTCCTGGCTATAATCCGTGAAGGGATCATGGTTGCCAGGGCCATGAAACTTGATATCCCAAAGTACGCAGGGAAACTTGATTACTACAACCTTCTGAAATGGGGATTGCTGCGACAGCACATTTTCCTGTTCCTTTTCGGCTTCAAATACCGGAGGCTCAGATCCTCGAGTCTCCAATCGCTGAAAAGGGGAAAGAAGACCGAAGTAGATTATTTCAATGGGTATATTACATCAAAAGGAGATCAATTTAATATTTCAACCCCTGTGAATGACCGCCTGGTAAAATTGGTACATGAAATTGAAGCCGGGAAAAGAGTCATCTCAGCAAACAATATAGAATCAGCATTCGACTGCAGAGGAATTCCAATTTAAATTAATGTTATTATTTCCTTCTCCTGCATACGACAATTTATAGTAATAAAATCTGGTAAATTATTGTTATTTATTTCACATGTGTTTTGCGACTAGCCTATTAAACAGTACTTTTGCATGAAACCTTCGATTATGAGACGGGAAAAAGATTTCCTCGGAGAATTAAAAATACCGGCTGATGCGCTTTACGGAATTCACTCCGAACGTGCGGTTAAGAATTTTCCTGCCAGTGAACCTTTTCACCTGGAATGGTACAAGGCAACGGGAAAGGTAAAACATGCCTGCTACCTTACAAGCATGAAATTTCTAAAGGCCATGGAGTCTGAACATCCGGATCTTATATACAGATTATCAATTCCTGATCAAGCTGTTATTGAAGCACTTATTGCTGCAGCTGTTGAGGTAAGTTCGGGAAAGCATTTCGACAATTTTATAGTTCCGGCCATACAGGGCGGAGCCGGGACAAGCATCAACATGAATGTAAACGAGATCATTGCAAACCGTGCTTTACAATTCATTGGAAAGGAGCCTGGAAATTACAGTTTAATAGATCCGATCGAGTCAGCCAATATCTACCAGTCGACCAACGATGTAATCCCTACCGCATTGGTTGTTGCCACTATGGAACTTCTAAATGAACTGGAAGCCTCTGTGAACGGCATCAGGACGCATACAGAAAAGCTGGAGAGAAAATATAGAAATACTTTAAGGTTGAGCTTCACTCAATTGCAGGAGGCTGTACCGGGAACTTACGGACAACTTTTTGCATCTTACAGCGATGCGCTTTCGCGCGACTGGTGGCGTATTTCGAAAGCTTCTGAAAGGATTAAGCAGGTTAATCTTGGAGGAGGAGCAACCGGAACGGGGATCGGAATACCAAGATTTTTCATAATGGAAGCTGTTAACCAGCTGAGACAGATTACCGGTTTACCGCTTGCCCAGGGCGAAAATCTCTCTGATATTACTGCCAATAATGATTCCTTCGTTGAGGTACATGCTATTGTAAAGGCCCACGCGGTAAATCTTGAAAAAATTGCCAGCGACATGCGTCTGCTTTCATGTGGTTTACTGGCTGAGAATGAAATAGAGATTCCTGCCAGGCAAACCGGAAGTTCCATAATGCCGGGAAAAGTTAATCCGGTTATTTCAGAATTTGTAATTTCCGGTGCACACCATGTTTATAGCAACGATCAGCTTATTACAAGCCTGGCTGCCCAGGGGAACTTTGATCTTAACGCTTATCTTCCATCTATAGGTCATGCCCTTCTAAGCAGCCTGAAACTTTTGATATCCATGGGAACAGCTTTAAAGGAACATTTGCTTGAGGGAATAAAAATAAAAAAGGAACTGGCAACAAAAAGACTGTTTAAAAGTCCTGCAATCACTACCGCACTTTCACCATTGATCGGCTATAACAGGGCAAGCATCCTCGCCAAATATATGAAGGAAACACAACTTGATATCTTCAGGGCAAATGATGAACTTGGCTTGTTGCCTGCTGAAAAATTGAAAAAATTAATGCTGCCGGAGTACCTTCTTAAAAAAGGTTTTACAGTTAATGATATAAGGGAATTCAGCGATTGACGGATATGAAAGGAGGAGATGCAAAACCACATATAGGTATTTTTGGCAGGAGAAATAATGGGAAAAGTTCATTGATCAACTCCCTTACCGGACAAGAGACAGCTATTGTATCAGGCATTGCCGGGACCACAACCGACCCGGTTAAAAAGTCGATTGAAATCCCCGGTATCGGCCCGGTTATCATCATAGACACTGCCGGAATGGATGATTTCGGTGAACTTGGGGAAAAGCGTATGGGGAAAACCAGGGACGTGATAAAACGCATCGACCTCGCCGTCCTGCTCCTGGCACAGAACGAATTTGGGACACCTGAACAGCATTTAATAAGTGAGTTTAAAAAATGGGAAGTCCCCTGTGTGATCGTGCACAACAAATCTGACCTTCAATCCGCTTCAAATAAACTCAAAGAACAAATCCCTGAAAATCTAAGAGATAAGCTGATGGACTATTCAGCCATTAATCCTGTCACTATGGACAAGCTTATTCAATTACTTGCCGAAAACATACCTGAATCTGCCTACATGGCTAAAACGCTGGTCGGAGACATTATCAGCCAGGGAGACCTTGTTTTACTCATTACTCCCATTGATGATGAGGCTCCGGAAGGAAGACTTATCCTTCCCCAGGTGCAGATGATCAGGGACATCCTCGACAACGATGCAATCGCCGTTGTAGCAAAAGAGCGGGAAATCGATACCCTTATAAAAAATCTTCGGCCGCGACCCGTTCTTGCCATTTGTGACAGCCAGGTATTCCTGAAAGCCGACGGATCGATCCCCAATGATATGATGCTCACGAGCTTCAGTACAGTACTCGCAAGGTATAAGGGAGCCTTCGACAGTTACCTGGCCGGAACCCCAAAACTATCAGACCTAAATAATGGCGATAAAATTTTGATCCTTGAATCCTGCACCCACCATGTTTCCTGCGACGATATAGGAAGGGTTAAGATCCCAAGGTGGCTCAGCCAGTTCAACGGAAAAGAACTCGAATACGAGATAGTGAGTGGTTTAAGTAATGTTCCTGGAAAAATCGAAGATTACAGCATGGTAATTCAGTGTGGAGGATGCATGATCACAAGGAAACAATTGCTCAACAGGCTTAAACCTGCAATTGATGCCGGTATTCCTGTTACAAACTATGGAATGGCCATTGCATACATGCAGGGAATCTACAGCAGGGCAATTGCCCCGTTTACAAAGGAGAAGGATAATTCAGCTGATTACTTATAGTATGGATCTGAAGGAAATACTTGAAAAAGACAGACTGGTAAAGGAGGACCTTGTTTCCATGCTTTCTGCGGAAGGAAAGGACCGGACTCTTCTTTTTCAGCGCTCTGCAGCTGTTAAGCAAGAATTTGTCGGGAAAAAGGTTTATTTCAGGGGCCTGATCGAGTTTTCAAATATCTGCAATAAAAACTGTTATTACTGCGGAATAAGAAAAGGAAATAAACATGCGAGCCGTTATAACCTTGATGATGAAGAAATTCTAAGGGCGGCTAAATTTGCCTTTGATAACAAGTATGGGTCCGTGGTTCTCCAGGGCGGTGAGATCGAATCCCCTAACTTTACCAGAAGAATAGAAAATCTCTTAAAGGAGATAAAGGAACTTTCCGGGAAAAGCCTTGGAATAACCCTTTCACTTGGAGAACAGTCCAGGGATACCTATGAAACCTGGAAAATTGCAGGTGCACACAGGTATTTGCTTCGCATAGAAACTTCCAATCCATATTTATACAAAAAGATTCATCCAAAAGATATACATCACAATTTCGAAAGAAGGCTTACATGCCTCAACGATCTGAAAGATCTTGGATACCAGACGGGAACAGGGGTAATGATAGGGCTCCCCTTTCAAACTATTGAAGACCTTGCTGATGACCTCCTGTTCATGAAAAACCTCGATGTGGATATGGTCGGGATGGGACCGTACATTGAACACCAGGAAACCCCGCTTTACCAATTTGCTGATCTTTTACTCCCGATCCAGGAACGATTTGACCTAGCTCTTAAAATGATCGCCTCACTTCGTATCCTGATGAAGGATATCAACATTGCCGCTGCCACAGCGCTCCAGGCTATTGATCCACTGGGAAGGGAAAAAGCAGTGAAGATCGGGGCAAATATTATTATGCCGAATGTTACACCCGGTATGTACAGGAATAATTATTCGCTTTATGAAAATAAGCCCTGTACCGACGAAGATCCGGAACAATGCAAAGATTGCATGGATGTCCGCATCCAGCTTGCCGATGGAGAGATCGGCTATAATGAATGGGGAGATTCGGTTCATTTTATGAAAAAGCAAAAACAGAATAATAGAATATAACTAATAATACATTGAATTTTTTAACTTTAATGGCCAGTGCTTGTTATAAAATTTAAAATTGCAAAATACCAGATGTGGAGTAGAAGCTTATTATCCCTGAAAAAGATTACAGTAATCCTTATTTTGGGATTTATATATCAAAGTGGGAATGCCCAGATCTCTCAAGGCGGAGTCCCTTTCAGCCTGAAGAATTCATTTTTAAAAAGCGGCATTGAAGTTCCCGTTCATAAAACCGGTATCCTGAATGTTGATGCACTGCTTGCTGAAGACAAAGATTTTCCAACACCAATGAGGTATTCTGTTTTTGAAGAGCTTGGAATTGAAATAAAATCTGAAGGTCTTAAAACCGAAATCCCAGAGGAAGATGGCTCAATTTGGAGGTACAGGATAGAGACCAATAATGCAAAAGCTGTACAGATCTATTTTAGAGAATTCCTGGTCCCCCCGGGAGCCAAATTATTTATCTATAATGATGACTATTCTGAAATCTATGGTGCATTTACCCAAAATAACATGCATTCAGATAATTCACTGATGATAGCGGATTTCGACGGGGCCTATGCCAACATTGAGTATTTTGAACCTAATGATAACTTATTCGACGGCATACTTCTAATTGGTGGTATTGGGCAGGCCTACAAGGATATTAAAAAATCCGGGTTTTCCGAGGATGCCAATGGATATATAAATGTTAATTGTCCGGAAGGAGAAGACTGGCAGGAGGCCAAGCACTCCGTCTGCAGGTTTACTTTCGTTGAAGGTACCAGTGGATATGTTTGCAGCGGATCCTTGCTTAATAATGTTAAAAATGACGGAACACCCTTTTTCCTGACAGCGAACCACTGCCTGGAAACTGAAACCGCCGCCGGAACTGTCATCGTATATTTTAATTACGAACACATTGCCTGCGATGGTCCTGTGCAGAATGGAAGTTCATTATCAGGAGCATCTTTGCTTGCAAGTGCTGCTGCCTCCGATTACACCCTTTTACTCCTCGATGAAACTCCGACCGCTGCAATGCTGCCCTATTATTCTGGCTGGGATGTCTCAGGTGATTCAGGTTCTGTTGCTGTAGGAATACATCACCCTGAAGGTGGCCCGAAAAAAATATCAATCGATCTTTCCGGAGCTAACAACTATGGACAACCAATACAATGGCAGGGGAACACCATTACACCCCCTGACAGCCATTGGAGTGTTTCTTTTGATGAAGGAAATACCAATACCGGTTCATCCGGTTCACCCTTGTTTAACGAAAAAGGACAGGTAATAGGCCAGTTACATGGAGGAGATGAGGAGATAGATTATTATGGGAAAATTAATTATTCATGGAACATCATCTCAATTACGGGAAAAACCCTTAAATCCTTCCTTGATCCGGATGGTACAGACACTCTTTCCTTAGGTGGCTATTTCCCATCCTCAAATAAACCCGATCCGCAATTCTACCCTGAATTTAAAAATATTTGCGACTCAGCAGGAATTAAACTTTCCGGCTTTTCTGCTTTTAACCCTCAAACCTGGGAATGGTCATTTTCACCAGATGATGTAAGCTATCTTGAAGGAACGGATTCATACTCTGAAAATCCTGTTGTAGGTTTCAATTCAATTGCAGATTATAATGTAACCTTAAATATTACAAATGATGCCGGATCTGTAAACAGGACTTTCAACAGGTCGATTTCGGTAGGAAATAATTTAACTGTTGATGTTCAGCCAATAGGGCTTAAGGACAGTTGCCTGTGCAATACTGACAGCCTTATTTTTATTGCTAAGGGAGCAAGAAATTTTAAATGGAGTATGTCTGGAAATTCTTTGGATTATTACCAGATAGAAAATGATACCTTAAATCCCATTGTTATAAAAAGGTCAGATCTTCCGGATTCTACTGTCAATTTTACGATTAATGCCACTGGAACTCATGGTAAATGTGTATCGGAAAAAAATTATGAATTAACACTTATAAAGCAACAGAATGATATGCTGGGTGATGCCATAGAAATTTTTGTTGGTAAGAATGGCCCATATTCAAACGAATGCGCCACGATTGAGGAATCGGAGCCCATTCCCCCCTATTTTAGCTGCACCGGGCAAGAATCATGGTGTGACGAATATGGTACAGGAGAAGATATCATTGAAAACAGTGTATGGTTTTATTTCATCGCCGAAGAGTCCAGGGATTATGAATTTAATTCAAAACTGATGGACAACCAGATCGCCCTTTATGAGGCTGAGAATATCGAATCTATTTTGGCCGGTAATTATGAACTTCTTGGCGCGAATGACGATCTCACAACTGTTGACTTCAATCCAAAAATTAAACGTGTTTCACTCATCGAAGGACAAAAATACTGGTTACAGGTAGATGGAAGTGCAGGAGGGGCAATTGGGGTATTTGAACTTGAGATCAAAGCACTTTTTGGGGTGAATACAGAGACTGATATCAAACATTCAAAGATCAGTCTGTATCCACAGCCGGCACAGGATAAGGTAATCCTCGAGTGGGACGAATTTTCTGATGGTGAGCAGGTCAAACTTGATATCTATAATTCTTCGGGAGTAAAGGTCCTGGCAGAATCATATATGCAGCATAATTCAAATAAACTGGAATTAGATATTTCAGAGTGGAGCAGCGGGATTTATTTCATATTGTTGGAAAAAAATAGTTTGACAAGAACCTTAAAGATGGTGAAATAACAAAGATCAATATTTAATACTCATTGATAATCAATTTCTTAAAACGACACTTCTCAACTACCTCACCGAGGTCGACTATCTTCATATTATTAATGCTGTGCCCGATTGCGAAGCTGGCTTCCCAAAATAAATATGCACTGCCATATCTACAAGGCGATTATGGATATATACTTGAAAATAGCCGGCAGTTAAATGATGCTGAAGACTATTTCTGGAATGCATATATACTTGATAAGCAAGGTAAAACACTGCTCTCAATTTCTGTATTAAATCAGGGAATAGAAATATTCAATGACAATGAGCTTTTGGAAAAATTATATGCCGAATTCCTTTTCCGATCCGGACAATACACCAATGCAAAACCATATTTGCTCAAATATCAGTCAGATCCGGGCTTCATGCAAATGCTTGTAAAAGTTTTGGAGTATGAAGGAGACTATAAAGGAGCTATTCGTATACTTCAACAAGTTCTGGAAAAGGATTCAGTAAATCTCGAATTCCTGTCCCGGCTCGGAGACAATTATTTCGAGATCGACAGTATAGATCATGCCATCGAATCATTCAGGAGGCTTGTGAGGTTAAATCCTGATGACCAGCTCAGCCAGATCAAACTTGCGAATTTTTACCTAATCAAAAAAGAATATGGGAAAGCCGTCTCAATTGCCGACTCGCTGTTAAAGACAGACTCAACAAATAACAAGGCCATAAGGATAAGGGGTATAGCTAATTTTCGGAGCAGTAAATTCAAGGATGCTGTTTCTGATTTTACAAAACTTATGGAGCGCGGCGACTCAGGAATCATTGTATTGAAGCACCTGGGAATAAGTGAGTCAAAAACCTATGCTTTTCATGATTCCAGGGCTCATTTATCACTTGCCTACCGACTTGATTCAATGGACCGTGAAATATGCTTCTTCCTGGCTCGGGGATTCCTGAATTCAAGGACTCCGGAAAAGGGACTCTACTATCTTGAGAGGGCCGATTCATTGCTGCAACCCGATCCTGAAATACTTGCTACGATATATTTAGAAAAAGTTTCAATCTACAGTACACTAAAATGGTATGATGAAGCCCTGTATAGTTACCTACTAGCCTACAAATACAGTCCAAAACCTGAGTATCTCTTTTATATTGGTTCTCTGTACCAATATCGCTTCGAAGATAAAATGATGGCTTTAGAGTACTATGAGAGATTTCTCCTGGCTTTACCTGAAATGAAAGATACTGATCCGTACAGGCTTAAAGACCAGCAGACCATCACGCTGAAGCAAGTGGCCATTGATAATATTGAATTTCTGAAGGAAGAGCTTTTTTTCAAAGGGGATCTTAAAGATGAATAGGAAATACCATATTTATTTTATCGGCTTAATATTACAGTTAACCCTTTGCTGCACCCGTTCGCCTGCACAGTTGCATCCGGGCCAGGGATTCGCTGAATTAAGCGGAGGAAGGGTTTGGTATGATATTATTGGAGAAGGTAAAAATACGCCTCTCCTGTTGCTTCACGGGGGCCCGGGAGGAGCATGCTATTCGCTCTATCCACTCGCCTACCTGGGCGATGAACGACCGGTCATCCTTTTCGATCAGCCCGGAGGAGGCAGGTCTGATTATATCAGCGATACAAGCTTAATGAATATGGAATTCTTCGTGGAACAGTTACATGAATTCATTGAATTCCTGGGAATTGAAGAATATTACCTGTATGGTCATTCCTGGGGAACCATGCTTGGCCTTGATTATTACCTTAAATATCCTGAAGGAATTCAGGCTCTGATCTTAAATAGCCCCCTCGTGAGCACGGAAATGTGGGAACTTGATGCCGACACGCTGATAGCAACGCTTCCCGATTCAATTCAGCAGGCAATCCTTTTTAATGAAAGAAACAAAACCTATAATTCACCCTCCTACCAGCAGGCTATTCATTCTTATTATGTGAATTTCATCAGGAGGAAACCCAGGATCAGGACCGAATTTGATGTCAGCAGGGTCGCAGGGAACCATGAAATCTACAATTACATGTGGGGACCGAGTGAATTCAATGCAACCGGGACATTAAAAACATACAACAGGCTTGACAGGCTTGACGAGATCAGGGTTCCAGCCCTGTTTATCACCGGGGAATTTGACGAAGCAAGGCCTAATACTGTCAACTATTACCATAGTCTTGTCCCGGGCGCTCAATTCGGGGTGATAAGCGGGGCAGCCCATGCCACCATGCATGACAACCTTGAGGAAAACCTGCTATTGATCCGGAATTTCCTGGATACCATTGAGGTAGAATAAATTAAATCCTGCCTCCCACAAAGAGATTTATCTCCTCACCCTGGCAATACTCCCTCTGCACGTCCTGCTGATCAAAAAACCTGTTTAAAAAATAGCAGCTTGCTGCTCATCTGTGTCCCATTTGTGTCCATCTGTGGACAAAAACAACTGGCAGCTTGCTGCCCCTCTGCATTCCTCTGCGCCCTCTGCGGTTAAAAATAGCAGCTTGCTGCTCATCTGTGT
>CAYSAH010000059.1:0-3156 GCA_964428945.1 uncultured Bacteroidaceae bacterium
AACGTCTTCGCGCGGCATAAGTTTCTTTTTCCCCCATTCAAACCTGAACTGATTTGAAAAAATTCTGGGTTATATTCAGTGTTACCCTTGCAATGGTATTTTGGGGGGTCACCTTTGTTGCCTTCAAATATGCAAATGAGTCCTTTGAGCCCATTGCAATCGTATTTATTCGTCTGATCATATCCATCCCCTTTCTTTTTGGCTTCGCCCTCATATCGGGAAGAATGATGAAGATAAGGAAGGAAGATTACAAATGGTTCATATTACTGGCCATATTCGAGCCTTTTATTTATTTTTTGGGCGAGGCATTCGGACTCTCATTGGTGTCATCGACAGTCGGGGCAATTCTTATTTCAACCATTCCCCTCTTTGTGCCGATAGCTGCCTACCTGGTTCTGAAAGAGAGATTGTCCATTACAAATATAATCGGACTGATCGTTTCCTTCTTTGGAGTGATCCTGGTGGTAATGTCAAGTGAAGGCCAGTTTTCAGGAAATTTAAAAGGGATCGTACTGATGTTCATTGCTGTCCTTTCAGCTGTAGGTTATACAATTATGGCTAAAAAACTGGTTCACGACTATAACGGAATAATTATAACAGCATGGCAGAGTACGATCGGGGCCATATTGTTCCTCCCTCTGTTCCTGATCTTTGAAGTTAAGCGGATAGACTTCCCTGCCATGCAGGCAGACAGCATGTGGGCAATTCTGTACCTTGGAATATTTGGTTCAGGGATATGTTTTATCCTGTTCACAACAGGGATCAGGGAACTGGGGGCCGCCAGGGCAAATGTTTATGCGAACCTGGTGCCTGTAATAACCGCAGTACTTTCCTACTTCCTGCTGAAGGAATCCATGCCTGCCCTGAAAATTGCCGGAATAGTGGTGGTCCTTGCAGGATTATTCCTTTCCCAGATAAGCTACCAGAATGACAAAAACGGGATGAGACGATGGAAAAACTGGTTTTCGATGCCGAGAGTCTGAGGCAAAGGGCCTCAGGGGAGAGCCGTATTCACCGTGCACTCTTCAAAAAGCTAAAAAAGGTCCGGCCCGCCATGCTGGATAAGAGGATCGGGGAGCTGCACGACTACCACATGGCAAAAGCGGATTGCCTGGGCTGCGGAAATTGCTGCAGATCCATTAGCCCGGCCATCAATGACCATGATATTGAAAGAATTGCACGTTATCTGAAGAAAAGACCTTCTGAAATCACTGAAAAATATCTCGTGATAGATGAGGAAGATGATTATGTTTTCACCTCCCGGCCATGCCCCTTTCTCGGAGAGGATAATTATTGTGCAGTATATGAAGCCAGGCCCAAAGCCTGCCGTGAATTCCCGCATACCGATCGTTCAAAACAACGCCAGATCCTGGACATAACTTTCAAAAATATAGCCGTCTGCCCTGTGGTTTTTGACATTGTGCAGGAGCTGAAACAGGATTTTTCCTGATTAATTGGTACTTTTCCGCTTCAAGAGCAGATAAAATGAATAGTTTCTCCATTATCGTGCAGGGTGAAGGGAAGGGCCATTTCTCGCAGGCCATGGAGATATTGTCAGTGCTTGGAAAAAATGGGGCAAAGCCTGAGCGAATTTACCTTGGGAAAAGTGTTTTCCGGAAACGATCAGCTTATTATAAGTCTTCTGCAAATCTGAAAATAAAGACATTTTTCAGTCCTAACTTTATAAGAACCCGTGACAAGAAGGGGATAAGGGTTTTTTTGTCTCTTGTAGCAAACCTCCTGCTTACACCTTTATATGTTTTTGAAGCATTCAGGCTGGGCATGCTTATGAGAAGGGATAAAAGCAATACGGTATTGAATTTTTATGATCCCGTCGGTGCGATCGCTGCAAAATTATTAAAGAAAAAAGCACTTAAGATCAGTATTTCCCACCACTTTTATCTTTCCCACAATGATTTTACCCATCCTTTTGGAATGGATTCCTCCTTTTTCTGGCTTCAGTTTATGAACCGGATCATGATGAGTTCAGCAGACAGGTTATTGGCCCTGTCTTTCAGGGGAGGAGATAAAGAAGGGAAGATCGAAGTTGTACCGCCACTCATAGAAACCAGGATCAGGTCTGCTTCAGTCAACCCGGGAAAAAGAGACCTTTGTTATTTTCTGAATCCTGGATTTTTATCGGAAATAATCCACTATTACCGCATGAATCCCGACCTTGAAGCTGATATTTTTACAGATGCAGGCTCCATTCCAGATGTGCCGGGGAATGTAAGGATACTTGTACCTTCACGTGAGCAATTCCTGGAAATCATGTGTAATTGCAGGCGCATCATTTCAACAGCAGGATTTGATCTGGTGGCAGAGGCCTTTTACCTTGGTATTCCTGTTTTCCTGGTTCCTTCCCTTAACCATTACGAACAATACTGCAATGCACTGGATGCAGCAAGAACAGGTATGGCCATTCAACTGGAATCGCTTTCTGATCTTTCCGAACTGGATTTTGAACCAGTAAGCAATAAGAGGTTCAGGGATTGGGTAGACCAGGAACAATCGCCGATTCAAAGATTATTGGCTCCTGCACAAAGTTGAGAATGGCATGCAACTTTGCCCGGGGTCGTCAATGGGGGAATCTGTCCGATATGCAGGAAATAATACTCTCCTGGCTGGTTTTTTGTTTCCAATTGTACTATTTAACTATCTTAGCCGTTACTATAAATAGCCCGTTCTGAATGAATAGATATTTTTTCATTATCGCGATACTCCTGGCCTCACTGAATTCCTTTGCTCAGCGGGGAGGTGAAAGCGTCTATTCATTTCTGCAGCTTACAAATTCTGCACGCGTATCTGCATTGGGAGGGGAAAACGTTTCAATTTCGGACGATGACCTTAACCTGGTTTTCCATAACCCGGCCCTGCTCACTCCTGCTATGGATCAGCATATGAACCTGAATTACGTCAATTATTTTGCAGGGGTGAATTACGGCTATACCTCCTACGCCTTTCAAAAAGAGGGTATCGGCACCTTTGCAGGGGGAATTCATTATGTCGATTACGGAACCTTTGATGCAGCCGATGAATACGGGAACTTCAGCGGAACATTCCGGGCATCGGAATATGCCCTTAACCTGATTTATTCCAGGTCAATTATCGATTCAGTACTGTCCGTGGGAGTGAACGTGAAGCCCATCTTCTCAA
>CAYSAH010000059.1:3166-12970 GCA_964428945.1 uncultured Bacteroidaceae bacterium
CAATTTATGAGCAATATACATCTCTTGGACTTACGTCCGATATCGGATTGATCTATACCAATTTCAATACCAACACTTCTGCCGGACTGGTTCTTAAAAATATGGGAATGCAGCTTACCTCATTCAGCGGCACCAGGGAAAGGGTTCCGTTCGAGATCCAGGCAGGCCTTACGCAGGGACTTGCTCACGCTCCTTTCCGCTTCAGCATACAGCTGCAGCACCTCGAAAGGTGGGACCTGAGCTATGAGGTGAAGGATGAGAATAATTTCATCTTTGGGGGAGATCCCGAGGCTGTCAATAAATTCGATATTTTTGCAGATAAACTCATGCGGCATGCTGTATTTGGAGTTGAACTCCTTCTCGGGGAAAGCTTCCACTTTGATTTCGGATATAACTATAAACGCCGGCAGGAAATGAAAATGAACAGTTTGCCCGGAATGGTCGGATTTTCATGGGGTTTCGGATTCAGAATAAATAAATTCCATATTGCTTATGGCAGGTCAACTTACCATCTTGCCGGCGGAACCAATCATTTTTCCTTAACCACAGACCTTTCTGCATTCTACAGGGCCAAATAATGTCTTCGGAAATCTGAAAAGCTTATCTTTGCGGCATTCACTGAATTTTTTTATGAAGAAAAGATCACATCAACTTATCATTGCGATAGACGGGTATTCTTCAACAGGGAAAAGCACCTATGCCAAACTTCTTGCTTCTGCATTGAATTATATCTATGTTGATTCCGGGGCAATGTACAGGGTGGTTACCCTGCACTGCATGGAAAAGGGATTGTTTAACAATACCGGCGAACCGGATACTGCTCTTGTAATTGCCGAATTACCTGCTATACATATCTCTTTCCGGAGAAATCCTGAAACAGGAGTTAATGAAGCCTGTCTGAATGGAAGGGTGGTTGAAAGTGAGATCCGGTCTATGGCGGTTTCGGGTCATGTTAGTTATATCAGTACCATTGCCGAAGTCAGGCGAAAGATGGTTGCCCTTCAGCGTGAACTTGGCACGGAGGGAGGTGTTGTTATGGATGGAAGAGATATTGGAACGGTGGTTTATCCGCATGCGCAGATCAAAATTTTCATGACAGCAGGGGTTGATGTACGGGCTGAGCGAAGAAGAAAGGAAATGGAGGAGAAGGGTATCAATGAGGACTTTGAAAAGGTCAGACATAACTTATCCGAGCGCGACAGGATCGACTCGGGCAGGGAGGAGAGCCCGCTAAAACAGGCTGATGATGCCATTCTTCTTGACAACAGCCATATGACAATTGAGGAACAGATGGACTGGTTCTTTAAAAAATTTGAAAATATACTGAAGGGATAATGAACAGAAAGATTGAAGTTGATCCATCTGCAGGATATTGTTTCGGTGTTGAAAATGCCATCGAAACTGCTGAAAGGAATCTTGAAAAAGGACAGCTTGTTTATGGATTGGGAAGCCTGGTGCACAACGATGAAGAAATAAAAAGGCTTAATGACCTGGGATTAAAAACCATAAGCCTGGAGGATCTGTCGGTTATAAAGGAGGGAAGTGTGATTTTCAGGGCGCACGGAGAACCTCCCTCAACATATGAGCTGGCTTCAGAACAGGGACTGGAGATCATAGATGCAACCTGCCCGATCGTTCTGAAGCTTCAGAAGAAGATCAGGAAAATTTATCTTGGAATGGATCATGCAAAGGAGCAGATCGTTATTTTCGGGAAGGCCGGACACCCTGAAAGCTTGAGTCTTATGGGACAGACCGATAACCGGGCAGTCCTTGTTACTGCTCCGATGGAATTGGAGGAAGTTGATCCGTGGAAAAATATTTACCTCTTTTCACAGACAACTATGGATCCTGAGCAGTATGAAATCCTCGAAGCTACCTTAAGGATGATAACAAAGGTGTCGTCGGGAATTCCGCTGGTATCAAACTGTTCGATCTGTAAGCAGATGAAAAGGCGCAAACCTGATCTGAAGCAGTTCGCACTTAAACATGAAATTATGATCTTTGTAAGCGGGAAAAACTCTTCCAACGGCAAAATGCTGTTTGATTTCTGCAGGTCCCTTAACAGTAATTCTTACTGGATCGAAAATCCTGCTGAAATAAAATCCGTCTGGTTTTCAGAAAAGGGATCTGTCGGAATCACCGGGGCCACTTCAACCTCGGTGTGGCAACTCGAAAAGGTAAAAAAGCACATTGAATCCTTAATAATAGGTTAACATGTTTTTTAATTAACAATAGAATTATTGTTTAATTTTATCGGCAAATAAAGCCTGTAAATAAATTTTCCATATGTCAAAAATTAAAAAAATCGGTGTTCTCACCTCCGGAGGAGACGCCCCCGGCATGAACGCAGCAATCAGGGGGGTTGTGCGGACAGCCATTTATAACGGAATTGAAGTTGTCGGTATCCGTCATGGTTATCATGGAATGATATTCAAACATTTTACCCCGATGAAAGCCCATAGTGTGAGTGATATTCTTGCCAGGGGCGGAACAATCCTGAAGACCGCCCGGAGCAAGGAATTCATGACCGTTGAAGGCAGGAAACAGGCTTATGAAAATCTGAAGGAGGAAAATATTGATGCAGTTGTTGTGATCGGGGGAGATGGTTCCCTTACCGGTGCCCGCGTTTTTTGTGATGAATATGGAGATATCCCTTTTATTGGTCTGCCGGGTACTATCGATAATGATATCTATGGAACTGATTACACGATTGGTTACGATACGGCGCTGAACACAGTTGTTGAGGCAGTGGATAAAATAAGGGATACGGCCAGCAGTCACAACAGGCTCTTTTTTATAGAGGTGATGGGACGTGATGCAGGATTCATTGCCCTGAAATCGGGCATTGCCTGTGGTGCTGAAGCCATCCTGATCCCAGAAGTTGAGGGCCAGGTAGAAGGATTGAAAGACTACCTCGAAAAGGGTTTTAAAAGAAAGAAATCCAGTAACATTATTATCGTTGCAGAAGGTGAAAGATCCGGCGGGGCATTTGCTATCGCTGAAGAGGTGAAACAGACTTTCCAGGAATACAGTGTAAGGGTTTCCATCCTTGGTCACATCCAGAGAGGAGGCACTCCGTCTGCCTACGACAGGGTTTCTGCAAGTACCCTGGGGTATGAAGCGGTGCAGGCCCTGCTCGATGACCAGAAAAGTGTTATGGTCGGATTCCATAATGGGGAAATTGACCTTGTCCCTTTCAGAAAGGTTATTAAAATAAAGAAAAAAGTCGATCCTCAGCAGCTTGAAATGGCAGAGGTCCTGTCTATATAGACAGAAGCTTATGCCTTTGCAAAAGCTTAATCTGACATAAAAGCCCGATCCTGACCAACAATCCTGCATCCCATGATTTTATTGTTGCCTGTCATGTTTTATCCAGGCATCCAGGGTCCAGGGCTTTATGTTGGGGCTTAGATGGATTGCTTTCCCGGGCGCATTATCCACCTATTTTTCGTAGTTTTATTTTATGAATAAATCACCAGTATTCGCGGAGGTAATTCTTCCCCTTGCAATTAAAGGGACCTTTACCTATTCCGTACCGGGGGAGCAAAGTATAAAACTTGTTCCCGGGATGCGCGTGATGGTTCAGCTGGGGCAAAAGAAACTGTATTCGGGGATCGTAAAAGAGCTGCACGACAGGGTGTCTGAAAAATTCGAACCCAAGCCGATCCTGTCCATACTGGATGAAAAGCCACTTGTCTCAGAACTGCAGATCCAATTCTGGAACTGGGTATCTGCCTATTATATGTGCACCATCGGAGAGGTGATGAATGCGGCACTTCCTTCAGGAATGAAGCTGGCCAGCGAAACAGTATTGCATATAAATAAGAACTTTCAAAAAGCAGGGACACTCGATGAGCAGGAAGAATTTCTTCTTGATTTCCTTGAGAGCGAATCAATTTCGGGCCTTGATGAGATCAGGAAAAGTGATTTTGGAAATGAGGGGCTCAGGCTTGCCAAAAAGCTTGTTGAGAAGGGAGCCCTGCTGACCGAAGAGCATACCGTGAAATCCTACATGCCAAAGAAAATTAGTTGCATCGGGCTCCATCCGGAATATGAGGATGAAAAATCTCTTGTGGAACTTTTGGAAAGCCTTACCAGGGCTCCCGGCCAGGTGAAAGCCCTTGAAGAATTTGCCAGGTTGTCGGGGCGATATGAGTCGGGAAAGAAAAACAGGGATGTGGAACGACAGGAACTCAGTGCTGCAGGAGTGACTGCCAGTTCAGTGAGTGCATTGATAAAAAAAGGAATTTTAAGGAACTATGAGATCACGGTATCACGAATACATCATGGGGAAGAGAATCCCCGGCTCCAGGAGGCATTTGAACTGGCGGATTTCCAGCTAAAGGCCCTTGAGGAAATCCGGCAGTCATTTCTGAAGCTTCCGGTTGTGCTTCTGCATGGAATAACTTCAAGCGGTAAAACAGAAATATATATTCAGCTGATCAAAGAGCAGCTCGACAAGGGGAAACAGGTACTGTATCTTTTGCCCGAAATTGCTCTTACGACCCAGATCATCAGACGGCTGAAGCTCGTCTTCGGAAAAAGGATCGGGGTCTATCACAGCAAGTATTCCGACAACGAAAGGGTGGAAGTTTACCGCAACCTGGCAGGTCTTACTGAAGAAGAACCCTACTCAGTGATCCTGGGCGTACGTTCAGCAACCTTCCTTCCCTTCAGGGATCTCGGACTGGTAATTGTCGATGAGGAACATGAGAGCACATATAAACAGTTTGATCCGGCACCGCGTTATCACGCCCGGGATGCAGCAACGATTCTTGGATTATATACGGGGGCAAAGATCCTTCTGGGCTCCGCTACACCGAGCTTTGAGTCGCTGTACAATACAATGACCGAAAAATACGGCCTGGTAGAGTTGAATCAAAGATATGGAAATGTGGAACTGCCCCGGATCGTCATTGCAAATGTGGCGCAGGCAAAAAAGAGAAAGCAGATGAAATCGCATTTTACCCCGGAACTGCTTCATGCTTTAAAGGAAACACTCGCAAGCGGTAAGCAGGCCATCCTTTTCCAGAACAGGAGAGGGCACTCAAACTACATCCTCTGCAACGACTGCAGTTCAGTTGTGAAATGTGGCAGTTGTGACGTAAGCCTTACTTATCATAAGTTCAGCAACGAGATGATCTGCCATTATTGTGGATTTAAAATGCCGGTTCCGTTAACCTGTCCTGAATGCAGATCGCATAACATTGCCATGCACGGATTTGGTACGGAGAAAATTGAAGATGAGATCAGTGAATTATTTCCTGATACCGGGATTGGGCGACTGGACCTGGATAAAACGAAAAGCCGGAAAGCATTCGAAAAACTTTTCAGCGATTTTGAGAAGGGGAGAACAGGGATCCTTGTCGGCACACAGCTTGTGACAAAGGGCCTTGATTTTGAGAATGTAAACATGGTGGGGATTATTGATGCAGATTCAATGCTGAACTTTCCTGATTTCAGGGCCTTCGAGCGAAGTTTCCAGCTGATGGTCCAGGTCAGCGGCCGCGCAGGGCGAAGGGACAAACAGGGACAAGTTATTATACAAACTCATGATCCTTCCCATCCCGTCATCCAGAAAGTATTGAAGAATGATTTCCAGGGCTTTTTCAGGGAGCAGATGGAAGAACGAAAGCTGTTTTCTTATCCCCCCTATGTGCGAATGATCAGGATCACCCTGAAACACGAGATACCCTCAATACTTGACGGAGGTGCCGTTTTCCTGGCCAACGAATTGAGGGAAATTTTCGGGGGGCGTGTGCTTGGACCGCAGCAACCTGCTGTTGGCCGCACCCATGGAAAATATATCAAACAGATCATCCTGAAGATCGAAAAGGAAGCCTCATTTGAAAAGGCAAAAGGACTTATCAGCGAGCTGATGGAGATCTTTGCAGCCAGTCCTGTGTTTAAACAGATCCGGAGAACACTTGATGTCGATCCGTTTTAATCCCTGTTATTAAAATTTTATCTTTGCCAAACTCATTGAACGATCGGCCCATGTTTAAAGGATTTGATTTCCATACATTTTTTAACGGAATTATAAATAAGAAGGTACTTATCATTGGTGATGTGATGATCGATACCTACCTGTGGGGAAAGGTTGACAGGGTATCTCCGGAAGCTCCCGTGCCCATAGTTTCTGATATTATTGAAGAGAACAGGTTGGGAGGAGCTGCAAATGTGGCCCTGAATATAAAATCGCTTGGAGCTGTCCCAATCCTGTGCTCGGTGATCGGCGGAGATGACCGTGGTTCGGTTTTCCTTGATCTTCTTGCAGAACAGAATTTGTCTGATGTAGGTATAACTGTTGATGATTTCAGGATCACAACCCAAAAGACCCGTGTAATTTCGGGATTTAAACACCTCCTGAGGATCGATGAGGAAATTGAAAGCACACTCTCACGCCGGATCCAGGGAGTATTTATTGAAATGGTTATGAACCTCATTGAAACAGGAGGAATAAGTGCCATAATTTTCCAGGATTATGATAAGGGAGTGATCACACCTTCGATAATAACAAAAGTAACAGCACTTGCAAACAAAATCGGCATTCCTATAATGGCCGATCCCAAATTCAGAAATTTTCACAAGTACAGGCAGGTCACTATTTTCAAGCCAAACTTCAAGGAATTCTCAACAGGACTTAAGATCGATGCTGCGAAATCTGATATCGAACTGCTTGCGAAAGAAGGAGAAAAGTTCAGAAGGGCCCAGCAGATGGAGATACTCATGGTAACCCTTTCAGATAAGGGAATACTTGTTTTAACCGGGGATGGCCATTTAAATGTTCCGGCATATAAGCGACAGATCACTGATGTATCAGGGGCAGGAGATACAGTGATAAGCGTAGCAGCCATTTGCCATGCAGGCGGTATGAATCCCCTGCAAACAGCCGCTGTGGCGAACCTTGCAGGTGGACAGGTCTGCGAAAAATCGGGTGTTGTTCCGGTAAACAGGGAGCAGTTGCTTAAGGAATGCCTCGAAATACTTAATTAAGCTGTTACTGATCAGTTAAGAACATAGATTCCAACAATTTCCTATATGAGCTTTATTTAAACCGGTTTTGAAAAATTTACATTGGGACAGTGCTGCCAATATTTATCTCAACAAATCTCTTTCCCCCAATCCCTTCTGAATATTTCGACGGCTTTTCCCCCTGTACAATGTGAGGGAGCCAGTTTTTTATTGATACAATTTAAGGAAAAGAGGAACGTTAATAAGGAAACTTCCCTGTTAAATGAGAAGCATCATCATTTTCCTGGCACTCCTTTTAAGTCTGCAGGGCTACGGACAAAAAATGTATGTTAAACTGCAACAGGAAAACGGAGTTTCTGGTCTTACCAGGGGTATACTGCCTTTTACACTTAAATATTCCCAGCAAACAACCCTGGTTGCTGGTCTGTTTCTTAATGAAAAGCTGGGCATAAGTTTAGGAGCCGGATTTCAACAAGCCGGAGCCCGGTCGAAATTATCATTTTCTGACACGCCTGGAAACTTTTTTTCCTTTTACCAATCTTACTCCATAAATTATATTAAAATTCCACTTGATCTTTCTGTAGATATTGGAAAAAGTGGATTGTTCTGTGTTGACCTGGGGCTCTATTTTAATTTCATCAGCTCCTTTTCATTGTCACAGGTTCCGGATCCCGATATAGCTTCCTATCATATCTTTACGGATTACAGTCCTTTTGAAAAAAATGATATTGGGATCAGGATCCGGCCGGCATTTAATATTCCCTTGTCCGAAGAAACTACCTTTTCAATCGGGATCCTGCAGGAATTCGGACTTATCGGGAGATTCCCCGATACCCGGAATTATAATACCTGCCTGTCAGCCAGCATAAAATTTGGCTTGTAGAATTCCGGGCCGGGGCTGTTTCAAATTTCACCATACCTATGATCTTTCAGATGCATTGCCCTGTTTCGCATCAGTATCATTCAGACTTTATGTTATCGTACCTCTACTTTGTGCCCCAGATGCTAATGTCGGCAAAAGCGATGAGTGCTGCAATGTTTCACCTTAAGCCCTATTTCCAGTCAGGGGAGATAAAAAGCAAAGGCACTTTCATATCGGGACCGTACGGGGGGACCTTCATGACATTGGAAAGAACCTGGTATCCATGATGATCGAGGGAAGCGGATGGACCATCGTTGATCTCGGTGTTGATGTCGGATCAGACAAGTTTATCGCAGCACTTAAGGACAATTCAGGGGCAGTTGTAGGGCTCTCAGCCTTGCTAACAACAACCATGGTGAATATGAAGGGTATTGTTGAGGACATCAGGAAGGAATTCAGCGATACAAAAATTCTTGTGGGCGGAGCACCTGTTACGATGGATTACTGCAATTCTATAGGTGCAGATTTCTTCTCCCCGAATCCCCAGGGAGCCGTTGAATATCTGAAGCATTTTGCCGCATAAACAGCTGGTTAATGACAGATAATATATTTTTATGACGTACAAAAGCCTTGTCATCAATAATCCAAATGACTTATTGTTTGGAAAAGCTCCATACCCTGTTAAAACTGCAAGGGGATTAATCATTGGGGGAGGGATTGTGTATTCTGAATTGAATTTCACCCTTCCCACGGGGGGAAATTCATGTTCAGGGCATATTCCAGCACAAAATCTTCATGCCTGGAGAGTTCAATATAAAACGACTTCCTTACAATTTCAGAGAGTATATCCTCAAAAAATACAGATTTAAGGGCTGTTACAGCGCCGGTACCGCTGCTGTTTCCGACAGGGATTATTTTATTCTTCATTTCAGCAGGCAGCAGGCCGATCTGTACTGCGCTTTCTACCTGGATGTAATTTCCAAATCCACCGGCAAGAAACAGGGCATCGATCTCTCTATATTCCAGTGCTGCCGATTTAACCAGGATGTTAATTCCTGCAAGGATGGCAGCCTTGGCGAGCTGAACTTCACGAATGTCCCGCTGCGTAATTACAATTCCCAGGTTTTTGCCTTTAGCGATGCTGATCGTGAAATCATTTTCTATTAATCCGTCTTCAGCAAGCAACTTTTCGGATAAGAGGTAGGAAATGATATCGATCAGTCCTGAACCGCATATACCCGCCGGCGAAGCATTGGCAATGGTGGTAAAGTTTTCCGGGTCAGAAAAGGAAGCAATGGCACCCGGATGTGCTCCCATTCCGCAGGAGATATTTGCTCCCTCAAAAGCCGGTCCTGCTGCAGTTGCACAGCACCAGATCTTTCCGGGTGTAACAAGGGCAATTTCTCCGTTTGTTCCTATATCGATGAACAGGTAGTTCCTTATGTTTTCGGGTGGAGCCAGGGAGGCCAGGCCCGCAACTATATCTGCTCCAACATAGGCTGAAATTGAAGGAAGCAGAAATACAAGAGCATCTCTGTTGGCATCCAATCCAAGTTCATGGGCTCCCAGCCTTTTTTCCCCGGTAAATACAGGGGTGAAGGGAGCCAGTGCAATTGAAGCCGGATTTATACCAAGGAGCAGGTGAAGCATCGTTGTATTTCCGGCTACAGTTATTTTAACGATCTGCTCGCTTCCAAGCCCGGTTCTCAGGACAAAGGATCTGAGTTCCCGGTTGATGGCTCCAAGGATCTCCGCCTGCAATTGACTGAGGCCGCCAGCTGTTGAGCAGTGCTGGATGCGGCTGATGACATCTGCTCCATATTTTGCCTGCGGATTAAGAATGCCCTTTATTTGTTCAATACTCCCTGTAAGCAGGTTCACCAGGTAGAATACCACTGTTGTTGTGCCAATGTCGATCGCCACTCCCAGGGGATAAGACGCTTTCATTACATAATCCCCGGGATACA
>CAYSAH010000060.1:0-716 GCA_964428945.1 uncultured Bacteroidaceae bacterium
TAAGCCCTAAAAAATGCTCCACATCAATATTCCCATTCGCATAGTCCCAGGTAAGTTTGATATAAAACTCATCGTTATTGTTCGATGTTATATCCCCGTTTAAAGCAATTCTCAAATAATCGCTTGCTGTCATATCCGTCGGGGAAGTGCTTAACAGGAAATTGGATCTTGAATAAGGGGAACTTGCCACCGTCTCCTCGTAAAGTTTAGCAGTAATAACCGCACCGTTCAATTGCCATTCATGCAGGGGAGAGGGATTCGAACTAAGCACCATGTAAGGTAAAATATGACTTATGGAAGCAAAATTACTGGCCGTCCTTGTACTGCCTGTATTGGTCATTGCACTGGCCGGTACAGTAATAGAAACATCAACATCAGCAGCAATATCAAAACCAGGTATGGCAGGAACCGTTATGGTAACAACATTACCCACTACAGTAGTATTCGCTGCACCCTGGTCTGTATCCCTTATAGCTGCTTCCATGGTGGCCGCAGATTGGGATGCCGAAAAGCTCAACCCGTTGATGAGGTCCCGGTTGATATTGTCATCCGTACCCACCTGGGAAACCCAGGTGTCTTCATATAATGTAAGGGTAATTGTATAGGAATTTGTGATCGAGTTATTGATACGTCCGGTTGTTTTCTTTTTGATAAAGGATTGTTTACTGTATAAAGTGGTTTGTGTTTTAGTTTCTTGGTTTGTTGGGATTATGGTT
>CAYSAH010000060.1:726-12892 GCA_964428945.1 uncultured Bacteroidaceae bacterium
GTCGAAGGTGGCACTTGCAGAGACCGAAACCGGTACAGCGTCAATATCCTTTTGTCCTGAAACAGCAAAGGTTCCTGAAGTTGTGTGTTGCAGATTTGCTGCTGAGACCACGATGGTAACATTTTCGTTCGACGTAATGTTGAAAGCAGGAGTTTGTGGAATACTTACCCTTACAATCGTGCTGCTGATCCTGGAAATGGTCAGGTTGGGTTTGATATCAGCATCCCAAACTGTTCCGTCAGAATCTATGCTGTCTTTGAAGGTCGCTGTCAATGTATTTTCCCATTCGTCCCCGGACAGTGTAATATCGAATTGCAATTCGCCCTCCCGGATGTCAGTTTCAAGGTAAGTTTCAGTCACAATGGAAAGGGAGGGAGCCTCGTTTGAAATCGTGATATCCGGAGTAACAATTATGTCGGTAGCACTGTTCTTCAAAGAAGCTGCCGGAATTGAAAAGGTGATCAATTCTGATGCTGAGATAAAATAGGAAGGATCTGCCGGGAAGGTTATCTCCACGATCGAATCCGCTTGTATGAAGCTTATATTATTCTCGTCCATGCCTGCCACCATCGCATTGAAGGCCGCACTTCCCCCTGAAAATCCTGCAAGGAATGCAAGGGCATCTGTATGATCAGTGGCAATGGCAGGGATGAGCGTGTCACCAGTTACTGTTACAGTTACCAAATTAGAGTTGGTCCTGACGTCAGATTCGTTGCTGAAGCCTTCTGTAAGGGTGGCACTTTGTCCCGATACAGTTGTGATAGTAAAAGTAAGGGCGATCAGCAAGAAAATATGGATCCTGGTTTTCATGTCTGCTTGGTTTTCAGTTGGCTAAAGGTCTCCCCTGGCATTTGTTTTTATGAGAGAGATGAGGCTGTTACCTTCAAGGGTATTGGTTCCGGTCAGGATCAGTCCTCCATCAGCTGTTTTATCCACTGCATTCCCTGACTGATTTCCCAATTCTCCGAAAATTACAGGATCTCCGATTATTTTCCCGTCGCTGCCTACGACCAGTAAACACATGTCCCTGTTTTCATTTACTATTCTTGTACCGAAAACAATAATTTCACCATTGGCCATAACAACACAATCTTCTCCAATCAAGTCTGCCCCGGGTATTGAAATAGTTGCAAGCTTTGCAGAATTTATGATCAGCTTGTCCCGGGCAGTAAAGGTATACAGGGATATCTCACCTAAACCGGTGGTAGTATTTTCAGTATATCCCATTAGAAGGTATCCGTCATTATATCTTAAAAGTGCCCTGGTAATATCGTCAAAATTGGTCCCAAGAGATTTGGAGTCAATAATGTTGCAATTTTCGTCAATACTCATCACAAAATAATCGGTACCATCCAGTTCTCCTTCATCATAGGTGCTGCCGCACAGGTAGCCATAGTCGGTCCTGATCAGGCAATTTGCCTGGTCATCGTCGCCAACTGCTGAACCAGTGAGATCAAACAATTTATTACCATCTTCATCTGTCATGATAATCCACAGGTCTTCATCCTCATTTGTAGTCTTTTTGCCTGCAAGTACAAAACCACCGGTGTTGCGCCTGATCACATGAAAAAGATCATCATTCTCATCGCTTCCATATCGCTTGCTCCATATCTCATTTCCCTCAGCATCGGTCCTGACCAGGAAGATATCCGACTCAAATTCTCCATCTGCAGCAGTATCGATAAGGCATCCGCCAATTAAAAATCCATCATCAAGTACCAGTAGCGTATTTCCGCAGGTCTGATAAGTTCCACCATAATATTTTGGAGAACCTTCCAGCTGGTTCCCTGCATCATCTGTAAGGATCAGAACCATTTTCGGAATCGTATCGGGTACTATATTACCTGTAAGGGCAAAACCTCCGGAGGGAAGTGCCTTAACATCATTACCGACATCATTCTGGTAGCTTCCGAATAATTTTATAAATGAACTTTTTTGCAATCCGCTAAGCTCATCCCCGCAAGAATTAAGTAACATTGGAAAGATCAGCAGGAGCAGGTATGGTAGGCAGCGTTTCATATTACTCTTCTTTCTTTTTTGGATTATAGATCGGGAACATATACCCGGCAGAAACCGCAAGGTTATTCAGCAGAAGGTTGTCGCTGACATAGAAGGATTCGAAAGCAAGCTTTTGGATAAACCTGTCGGAGCCAGGTCGGTACTGGTTAAGCACATTCATATAAAACCTGGCATCCAGAAAAAATTCTCCCGGCCCGAACCTAAACTTGAACCCGGTACCTAAAAATGCCCATGCATTGAATACTCTCCTCATGGGAAGAATATTGACCCCTGCAACCGGCACAGGATCATACCTGGTATCCCCGGTATTCTTGTACTGTCGGAACCCGTCACCGTTAGCACTGAATAGAACTCCCGGGCAAACTCCCAGGGTAGCAAAGGGGCTGAAATCACTTTCAGTGAATTTATAACTTACACCCAAAGGCATTAAAATCTTGTTCTGGGTTTCATAATAATCAATAATTGAAAAATCCGTAATCTCTCCCGTAAAAGGCTGCGGATCAAGCTCAGTATCAAGGTAGAAATCAAACCTGTTGTAGGCATAGGCCAGTTCTGCTGAAAAATCAAAACTGCTGAGTATCCTTCTTTCAACCCTGAATGAACCATGAAAACCTGCTCCCCCCGGGGCATATGTTCCAGGATAGGCTATGTAATTATAAGTACCCAGGCGTTCTGTAACCATGGGAAAGGAAAAATTAAACCCGAGGCTCCCTCCCAACATCAGTACAGGCCTTGTATCGTAAGTATTCATAAGGGTAATAAACTCACTCGGGTCCGTTGCCACAGGAACATAGGCAGGAAAGTCTGACAGGAAACTAAGCATCGCCTCTTCAGCTTTTTCAACATTGTCATCAAAAAGATAGGAAAGAATAATCAGCTTGTGTGCCTGGAGTTTTTCCTCCTTTGTAAATCCTGTCTCAAGGCACTGGGACAATTTGGCAGGAATTGTTTCAATAAGACCTGCATCGAACATATCCTGCGCCTCCTCAAGGATGAAGGCACATTCATCCTGGCCATACAGGAAAAAGGAAGAAAAGGAAATAGCCATTAAAAGTATTATTCTCCTCATTTTGACTTATTTTCAATTGCAAATTGCGGACATGTTTCAATATATGGAATATCAGGGCCAACATAGATATCCCACTCTTCACGTGTAAAATTCCGGCTTACCATGCTGCAAAAACCATCTGTAAGCTGGCTCGCCGTAACAGGCCGGGAAATAAGGTTGTTGCTCCCGCTGATAATATAGTTGTCATCAGGACTAAATCCCAATGTAAATACAAAACCTTTGTTGTCTTCCATTACAATGGGGGAATTGTTCAGGTCCAGCATCTCCCACATCAATACATTTCCGTCGTAACTGCTTGATGCAAGAAAGTTGCTTTGCGGACTGAATTTCACTGCCTCAATACGGGCTGAACTGCCCCTTAAGCTGTTCAACTGGGTCCATGTTCCTGTTGCAATGACCCTCACATTGCCCCGGTTGTCACCTGCTGCAAGATATTTTCCATCACGGCTGAAATCCAGGGAAAATACAGGGTTAAGTGCAGGCCCCTTAATAGAGTCCGGCTTACCAGGATTGTCGAGATGAATAATTACTATATTTCCTGACCTGTTGCAGGCAGCAAGAGTCTTGCCATCCGGTGAAACGGCAATATCATTGTAACGGCTTGTTGATGACGATATAAGTTGAGAACTTTTGCCTGAAACAGACCATTTAAGGATCTGTTTATCCAAGCCGATTGAGAATATTATATCGGGGTCGGTTGAAAACTCAATATCCCTTATATTGCCCTCATGACCCATAAGGACCAGGGGATTTTTTCCCAGTCCGGCAATCTCGTAAACAAAAATTCCGTTTGCATTTGTGGCTGAGGCCAGGTATTTCCCATCCGGACTGATAGCCAAAGCTTCAAGAAGCATGTCATTCTTAACAAAAACCTCGTACCCTTTATTGGAATCTGATAATGATCGCTTTAAAATCTGGCCATCACTTCCAGAGGTAAAGAAATATTCGCTTCCAGGTATGAACTCTATTGATTTGATGGACTGTGTGTGGCCCGAATATACATTATAGTTAACTCCAAGCAAAGTCTTCCTTGCATCGTAAAGCCCTGAATAGATATCAGATTCATGAATGGAACCCCCGAATTCCATATTGAACTGGTAAGCCTGGAATGCCAATAGTGCCTTAAGGTCCGGATCATCTGTGCTATCGATCTGAAGGGATTTTACAGACATTGATTTTGCAATGGAAAGCATCCTTCTTTTCAAGGCTTCCTCGCTGGCCATTACAGCGCGCAGGCGTTGCACTTCAGCGGTATCAGCATTGCGTTGTGCCAGTGCCTGGGCCTCCCTGGCCTGCTGTGCACTTCTGTCTGCCAATATCTGACGTCGTCTGGCAAGATCAGAGGCAGCCTCTGCCTCCTGGCGTTTAATTTCAGCGAAGTTTGACGCCTCAACCGCACGTTGTCTTTCTATATTTGCAGAATCTCTTGCCGCAATTGCAGCTTTCTGGGAGATTCTTGCAGCTTCAGCACTTTCCACAGCAAGGGTTCTCTGTTCTTCTGCTTCAATTCGTTTTGCTTCTGCCTGGCTTTGCAGGTCGCGGGTCCAGAGGAAGAGCCCCATAGCTATAACTGCAATTCCTCCGAGTACAAGTGAAAACATCCTTGTAACGCGCAGTCTTCTTTTCTGTAAACGTATTTTGTTCTCCTCCTCCTTCCTGAATTCCGAATCACTTGTATCCAGGTAGACCATTGCCCGTTCGAAGGCCGGATTATATTGCACGGCCCAGGTTATTGTGGGCTGCTGTTTTTCCCTCCAGTTGAGTGCCAGTTGGAGATCAGGCGGCCTCCATAAGCCGGTAGTCCCTTCCTGGTATAAGGCTGAGGCCTCAGAAAGCTTCTTGTACATCTGAACCGAACCAGCCTCCTCATCCACCCAGAGACGCAACCTGTCCCAGATACGCATGAGGGATTCATGTGAGATATCAATAACGGTATCTTCATCCAGTTTTACAGGCTGATAGGGTGTAAGAAAAGTTCTCCCCTTTATCCTGAAAACCTCTGAGATCCGAATGATGTCATCGGACGAGCACCTGGCGATCTCCGCCACCCTGGATACTTTTGCCGGCCTGCGGACTCCCCTGTTGTCCCCTCCCTTTTCAGTTATGGTCTTAAATAAGAATTCACAAATAATTCGCTGGTTTTCATCGAGCTCATCATAGGCTTCATTTGCATGATCCGAGAGTGCTTTCTCCATCCGACCGATGGCCTCATAATCGCCTGCAGAGATAGGCTTTTCAGGATCATTCTGCAGCTTCCAGTAATCCCAGGTACGCATCAGGGAATGCTGAAGAACGGGTAACTGGTCTGTATTGTCTTCACCAACTTCGTCCAGCAATTGTTGGACGAGCACTTCATCTATAGTTGCTCCCCCCACCTTTACCGGCCCGATTATGGCATTCCTGAAATCTTCCCTGGTCATCTGGGGGATCAGGTAATTGCTCCGGTTGATAAGGTCTGTAAGATCCTGAAAAACTGAGCATTCACCAATAAAATCTGAGCGCATGGTAAGAACGATGCTTACTAGGCTTTTTTCTGAGGAGCATGCCTCAAAAATAAGTTCCACGAATTTATTGATCTCAGCCAAACCCTCCCCAGATGCAGTGGTTTTCTTAAAACGGAAGATCTCTTCGAACTGATCAATTACAAGCAGGAGAGACTGGCCTGCAGGGATAAGTTTTTTAACCCAATTTTCAATTGAAATTTCCCCGGAAAGAAGCTTAAGTGCATCTTCATCCGGGACTTTTCCCGGGAATACTTCCGCAACTGACGACACCAGGTTCCTGACCGGACTGTTTCCCGGCCTGGTTGAAACGGCAGCCCATTTTTTTTGCGACCTTGCCTTTAATTCAGGGATTACACCACAGTAGATCAAGGAAGATTTCCCGCTGCCCGAGGCTCCGATTACAGCCACGAAATTATTTGATTCCAGGGATTTAAGTACTGATTTGCTTTGTCCTTCACGGCCAAAAAACAGGTGAGATTCGTCCTGGGTAAACGGACGAAGGCCCGGAAAAGGATTAAACAATGCTCCAGTCTGACTGGTACTGTTGCTCATAGATTATTGTATTTACTAACTGGTCAATAGTTTAATTCCAATGACCAGGATATCATCCACCTGTGCTTCTTTGCCTTTCCATTCATTCAATTCCCTTTCAAACAGGCCATACTGTAATTCAACAGGATGATCCGCTAAATCATGAAGGAATTTTATGAATTTACCGGTCATGTATTTCCCCCCTGTTGGCCCTCCAAACTGGTCAGCATAACCATCGGAAAACATGTAGATCATGTCGCCGTCTTCGAAGGTAAACTCTGTATTGGTAAAATTCTTTTTAACTTCAAGAATATGTCCTCCAATGGGTATACGGTCGGCCTTATACTTGATCAATTCGCCATTTCGCACAAGGATCAGCGGGTTGAATGCGCCTGAATACTGAACCAGCCTGGCCTTCTGATCGATGGTTACCATTGCCATATCCATGCCGTCCTGCACCGATTTATCTTTTGTCTGCCTTAAAGTAGAAGTAACCCCCTCATCAAGGATCCTTAATATTTCCGATGGCCGGGTAGCATTCTCAATATTCAGTGCATAATTCAGCTGGTTATTTCCCACAATAGACATAAAGGCTCCCGGAACCCCGTGCCCGGTGCAGTCGACAGCCGACACGATCACTTTTCCGTCTTTTGCGGCAACCCAATAGAAGTCGCCACTTACAATATCCCTTGGTTTATAAAAGAAAAATGCATTGGGGATAACCTTCCTGAGGTAATCATCCGGTGGAAGGATTGCATTCTGGATCCTGCTCGCATAATGGATACTGTCTTCAATTTCAGTATAGGCCTTTTGCAAAGATTCATTGATCTTTGCCAGCATATTCCTTTGTTCTCGAAGGGTATCCCTCTGTGCCTCAATTTCCTCTTTCTGGGCAACAACTTCTGCAGTCCTCTCCTTCACCTTTTGCTCGAGTTCATTGTAATAGCTCTCAAGCTCGGCGATCATGTCATTGAACTGTTCCGATAAGGATGTGATCTCGTTATTACCGAACACTTCGGCACGTTCATTCATATGACCGGCAGTGATACGGTTCACATTTGAAACCAGCTTCTTGATCGGATCGGTGATTACCCTGGTTTTCCGGTACAAAAGTACCAGGACAATCATCACTGTAACAGAAAAGACCAAAACGAATTTCAATAATTCTTTCCTAAGCACGGCTATTTCCTGGCTGGTATCAGAAATAATGCGGATAACTGACTCTTTATACAGGCTGGTATTCTTCCTGTCCATAAAAATGAAATCTATTCTTACCGGGGGTTTTGATTTCCTGTCGTCCAGTGTGATCCTTTCCCTCACTTCCATCACCTTCCTGTAACTTGAGACATATTCCGGCGGGATCGTTGCATCTCCATTTAAACAGAGTGGGTTTTCCTTGCCAATGAACAGGTCAACCGATATGATATTGCTTTGAACCTCAGACATGGAGTTCATGCGTTTTTTTACAAAATTGATGATGCTGTCTCCTTCAGCAGAATAAATGCCCAGTTCAACCAGGTATTCACCATCAAGTGTGGGTATATAGGTAAATTTTTTCAGCCTTTTTGTCGAATTCTCAATCGTAAACTTCTCACTCAGGAAACTGTCAGTCTCCCACACATGGTTGAGCATTTCTTTATGTTCCTCGCCAAATTCAAACAGGTTCAGTCCAAGATCCGGACTAAAAGTTGTATTCACAACCTTTCCTTCCCGGTTGATGACGTATATGTCATGGTTAATGGTATCCATACCGATTTTGCTTCGAATGGCTTTCAGGTCAGCTTTTTCAATATCCTTTGTATCATAAAAAATATCATTGACCAGGATATTGCTAAAATCCATAAGGGCGGGTTCGATCTGCTTTTCAAGTATCCTCATAGCCATATCCTGCATTTCATGGACCTGTCTGATTTCAGCACTGATGAGCTTGCTCTTGTTTACGCTTGATTCTTCCAGAATGCTCCATGTCTGCTGCACATTGATTACACCAAGGGCCATGATTGCCAGTATCGCAGGGATGACAACATTCAGTATAAGTTGTTTGAATATGGTAGTTCGCTTATTCAACTAAGGATTTATTTAAGTTGTAGTTCGTATAATTTTTCTGTTTCATTACTAAAGAACAAGCTGGTGCAGGCATCATGAATTTCGGGCATATCAAACATCAGTTCAATAAAAACGCTTCTGTCTATTTGAAAGAAACTATACCCTGGCTGAGATGCAAGATAATGTATTTGCTCCAATATTAATGGATAGTTGTTCAGATTCAAAACTATGCCGCGTGACAGCAAAGTGTCATCAGCACTGCTTAACCTGATCAGTGACACATTTTTTGAATCATCAGCTGCCAAGTTGTCCTTGTTCACAAACTGACTTACAAAATTAAACAGCACTTCCCTGTCCACCATGCAGAAAATTTCCCATTCCTTAAGATTAGCAACAAGTTGAAGAATGCCTTCATGTTTTACAGGTAAAAAATAGGGATGGTCATTATCTGGCTTATCTGACAGAAGTCTAAGCCGTTCAATTACGTTATTGTGAAACTTTGCATCCTTTTGTGAAAGAACCAATGAGGCCGTTCTGCTGATCACAGGATTTGGGTGGAAGACCTGTGCGGCAAGATACTGGGCAGATTCGATCTCCTCGGTTTTTCCAATCGCATCTATGGCACAAACCCTGATATAATTGCCTGTATAAAGACTATCCCTGTTCAGCAGGTCAGTTAATAATTTGTGGTAAGGCAGGATCTCAACAGGCATTTCATTCTGCAGCCTCCTTATTTTTTCAGCAAGTGAAATATCGTCAAAATAGGGTTCAAGGTAGGCGTAAACCTCCTCATCGACAATCAGGTTAAGCAATTCGAGGGCAAAACCGGTATCTTCATTTTCAGCATCGAGAAGGCTTCTTTGCACATGCTCGATCGCACTTTTGTCATAAGTAATTCCTAATAAGGTAAACAGAAGAGTGTCCATTCTTTTCTGTTCCTCAATAATAGCCTCATGCAGGCCATTTTCAGGATCATTCTCCCTGATCATCGATTCAGCAGCTTTATTCCTCGCTCCTGCCAGTGCCACCTCATAGATGGCGGATTTCAAAGCAGGCATGGACTTTTCTGCAGGGCTGAAATCATTTGTATAAAGACCCCAAATTGCGGCTTCCCTTATATCGCGCTGGTGGTGGTTTATCTTTCCAAACAGGTATTCATTCGCCTTATTGCCGCCAATTGCTGCCATTGCCCTGACGATCCTCAACTGAACCACAGGCTCTGCTCCTGCCTTGTAAAATGCATTCTCCAGGTTTTCCAGGATGATCTCTCCCATTTTTACCAGCGCCGACCAGGTAACAATATAAAGTTCGGGATGCCCGATATAATCCACAAGGTAACTTCCAAGTTCCCTTACCTTAAGTTCACCGGCAGCTTCAATGGCTGCTGCGCGGAGTTGCATATCCCGATCCCTGAGCAGAGTGATCAGGTGAGGAACCTGGCTGATATCCTTTTCCGTTACAGTTTGCACCAAAGCAGATAATACCTGGTTCTTATCGTTCGCTCTGAAGGCTTCATCAATCCTCTTCCCGGGCAGGTTCAAGCGTTTCGCATAATTGGAAATTATACTTTTTAGTTCCTCATTAGAAAGCGATTTTAATATTTCCTCTACCTTGTTTTCAGGGCATATATACAGTGTTGTGACAATAAATTTCCATGCCAGTTTTTTTCGTAACTCATCAGGGTCGTTCAATAATCGCCAGATATCTTCCTTCCCCGATGAATGATAAAAATAGGGATCCAGGGTGATTGATTCACTGAACATAGGAGCAGCATTCAATTCCCCTGACAGATCCGGACCGGGAAGATCGCTTTTTCCTGAAGCAGATTTTACATTTGCCAGTGAATCATTGAGGGTTTTCCTGTACGACCTGTTAAGGGAGAATCCAACGATCACCCAAATTACCAAAAGGCCAATAAGAATATACGAGAAGTGAATCACAGAAATAAAACTCAGCAGAAGTAATCCTGCCATGATCAGACCGGCGGTGAAGGCTGTCAACTCATTTACCACACCGTCTATCCTAGCCTGTACATCAAAACGTTCACTGGAATCAAGCGACTGGTAAAGAATTTTCATGGATGGACTTTCAATGGAATCCTTAAGTGACTTGTTAAAGAGTTTAGAAAGGGCTATCAAAAGGAAAAACAGGGTGAAACTGGCAGCTTCTGCCGTGAATCCGAATAAACCGCCAACCAAAG
This sequence comes from uncultured Bacteroidaceae bacterium, assembly GCA_964428945.1. GTDB lineage: Bacteria > Bacteroidota > Bacteroidia > Bacteroidales > M55B112. The sequence continues at coordinate 11,096 of CAYSAH010000060.1, forward strand.
AAGCGATGACGGTAAGTATAAGAAGTAAGGCCGGAGCAATAACAAGAGTTACACGCAGACCGTAATTCTTCATCAGCCAGCCGTAAAGGGTACTCTTCAAAACAACTGTAAAGATCATCATCGTTCCAAAGAATGCACCGAGGAATCCCGTTAATTCCCTGCTGTTGGAATAATTTGCTTCGGTAGCCCACATGAAGGAATAATGGACGAAAAAAGCTGTTATAACACTCAGCACAACAAAAACAGCCATCAGGGAAGTGTAACGGTTTTTAAAGGTGCTCAGGAAGCCCGATCCTTTTTTCCTTTTCTCCCTGGTCATCCTTAGAGTAAGGAATTTATGTTTCTGAAGTACGATTACCTGAAATAACAGTGCAATAATAAGACTGCAAAGTCCGATCAGTAAAGTGTCGTATACTTTGAATTTAAATTGTACCAGCACCGGAACGGCATAAAATGCCAGTACCATCCCAATAATAGAACCGGTATCGATTACACCAAATAAACGCTTTCCATCCCGAAGTGAAAAATACCTGCCTGCTGTTCCCCAGAAACCCAGCATACTTATAATGATCACCGGACCCATCATTACAAGAAGTGCAAAAGCAAGCCGAGGATCGTCTGAAAGGGAATATCCCACCCTCAGTGCACCGGTAACTAAAATAGCAACCACCAGGTTCAGTATGGTAAAAAGCTTGAACGGAAGCCGCTTCTGAAGGAAAGTATAAAACGAAGTAAAGAATATGCCCACTGCACCTGACACCATAAAGGCCCTGGGCATCAGATTGGCACTGTAAGCTTCAAGAAAAAGCGCATTTGCTCCAACATCAAGAGCCCCGGCAAAAATGCCTAAAAAAACCGATTGCGTCAGGAGAAGAAATACAAGTCCCCGCTCCTCGTTCTCAATGTTCAGTGCTTTTGATATACTTAGCGCCATATATTTATATAAAACTGGCTATTTGGACGCAACAAAATACGAAATTATAAGTTGGCTGTTGCAAAAGCAAGTAAGACTTTGTAAAAATTATAGACAAATCATTCCAAAATATTGATAAACCGACCTGTTATCTGGCACCAAGCTGTTCTTTTCGCCTCATTTTGGCTTTTGAATTATACTCAAATTGAACCTTTGTGTATTTCATTTGTAAATAATTTGTATAAATTTAAATCCAATTCCTATAAAATCAGAGGATGTTCGGAAACTATGAAGGATCAGACAGCAAGTACGTCTTTAGGCGCGAACTTGTATTTATAATACTGTCCGGAGTGTTTCTTGGAACGCTGGCAGTATTGAATATTCTAGGACTTTCCAGGCAAATTGACCTCTCATTTTATATCCGGGGCGTTCATGTTCCCTTTGTTGTTTTTGTGGGTGTGCTTCCCTATCCGATAACCTTCCTTTGCACTGACTTCATCAGTGAGCTTTATGGAAGAAAACGGGCCAATACCGTTGTATGGGTTGGACTGATCCTTAATTTATGGGTATTGTTCATACTCTGGCTTGGAGGGGCGCTTCCGCCACATCCGGAAATCACGCATACGGGCTTGCCTGAAGTGAGTGACCCAAATTACAGCTTCTTCTATATCCGTAAACTTACCGGTATGGCTACGGCTGCTTCAATGATTGCCTACTTAACTGCCCAGTTTGTTGACGTACAGGTTTACCATTCACTAAAGAAGCTGACAAAGGGAAAAGCGCTCTGGTTACGGAACAACGGGTCGACGCTTACAAGCCAGATGGTCGACTCAATAGCTGTAATCATCATTACTTATGTATTCTCCTCTGCTATTCACATTAAT
>CAYSAH010000061.1:0-12859 GCA_964428945.1 uncultured Bacteroidaceae bacterium
GGCTGCGCTTACGAGCAAATATTATAATAAACTCGAAAATCCGAAAAAGAAAAAGTAGGGAATGCCATAACTGGCTGTTAAATTCCTATGTAAAGGAGACAGGATTAAACATCAGGTAATCCATGGGCACCAAAATTTCTGACATTGGTTGTTAACTTGCGCAGTATGGATCCGGATTTTAAGTCTTTTATCATACTTTTTTAATGGTCTTGTGCTAATAGAAGCTCAAAGGATATGAAGCCATACCAATGTTGAAAGCCTATTTCCTGTTTAGGATTGGTAATTAAATTCTTCTTGGATTTCCATTAAAAAATTCTGTTTAATAAAGAAAGGGTGCCCTTTTCAGGACACCCTTTCAATTCTTCCCTTCTGATCCTGGAGTTTATAATCATGTCAGGGAGATTGCTTGCCTTACCTTTCAATCCTGGATCTTTTAAATTCTGAGCGACCAGCTACGGTTTCGCTTACATACCGGCCCCGCCGCCCTGTTATCAGCCTGGCCTGCATGGATTTCTGAGTTTGACTCAGCGTTCAGGGCTCCCCTCTTTGATCCCGACTTCATTCTCAGCCAGGAGGCCTGAACTTGTGCCTACCATTTTTATGAACTCTCCCCTGTAACCTTCAACATCGGCACCTTTTGCATTCCGGGCCATCGACAGCACATCCGTTATACTGCCCTGCTTCATGTATTCGGAAGCCCTCAGGATCATTCCAAATTCTGCAACAGATGCGGCGAACCTGAAATTATCGGAAGTCTTTTCAAATTTCTGGATACGACCCTGGACAGGGATCTCATAGAGCATGCTGGTTTTTCCATCAGGCTTCTTATACCTCAGTTTTACGGTCATCAGCTCTTCGGAACTTTTCTTCTCCAGGTTATCCCTGTTGGACTGATATTTCAGGGGATCAATATCAACAACCTCTCCTTCAGCACCTGCAGGGATGAGCTCATATAGTGCGGTTACAGTGTGCCCGGCACCCATTTCACCTGCATCCTTGGTATCGTCATTGAAATCCTCATCATTCAGCAGGCGGTTCTCATAACCAACCAGCCTGTATCCTTTTACCCTTGCAGGATTGAATTCTATCTGGAATTTAACATCCTTTGCTATTGTGAACAGGGTGCCTCCAAATTCACTTACAAATACCTTATTTGCTTCCTGGATATTATCGATATAGGCGTAATTACCATTCCCTTTGTCAGCAATAGTCTCCATTTTGCTGTCCTTGTAATTCCCCATTCCAAATCCAAGTACAGTTATGAAAATACCTTTCTCCCTCTCGGTTTCAATAAGTCTTTCCATTTCAGCATCGCTCGACTGACCTATATTAAAATCGCCATCGGTGGCAAGAATGATCCTGTTGTTTCCTTCTTCAATAAAATTCTGGGCAGCGATCTTGTAGGCAAGTTTGATCCCTGCTCCACCAGCTGTTGATCCACCTGCCTCAAGATTATTCAATGATGCAAGGATCTTGTCTTTTTCACTTCCGGGTGTTGATTCAAGTACCACCCCTGCAGCACCTGCATAAACCACCATGGCTACCCGGTCCTCAGGACGAAGCTCCTTAACGAGAAGCCTGAATGCTGACTTCAGCAAGGGCAGCTTATTCTGTGAACTCATTGATCCTGAAACATCCACCAGGAATACAATGTTTGAAGGGGGAAGATTTTCCTTTTCTATGCTTTTTCCCTGCAGGCCAATTAACATTAACTGGTTTGCACTGTTCCATGGACAGCTTGATAATTCCGTTGTAACCGTAAAGGGATGCTGACCATCGGGCTGGGGGTAATCATATGAAAAATAATTGATCATCTCCTCGATCCGTACTGCATCAACCGGCGGTTTCTGACCATTATTGAGATACCTGCGGACATTGGAATAGGAAGCTTTATCCACATCGATTGAAAAGGTTGAAAGAGGATTATGCTTCACATCCTTAAAGCCATTCTCATGGATGCTTGCATAGCCTTCAGTGTTCCAGTCCTGGCCATCATCATAGGTAGCCGGCGCTGCATAGTATAAGGCTGCCGACTTATCCTTTTTGGAGGATGTTCGGTTCGATACAGCAACCCCGGCGAGCTGTCCCCGAATGGCTGCACTGTGATCTGCAGTAGAAAAATTCTCTTCAGCTTCAGCATATCCTGTTACAACAATTTCACTCAATTCAAGTGTAGAAGTTGCCATTATTACATTTATTTTACTTTGGGTCCCGATGGAAATCTCCTCAGTCTTCATTCCAATAAAGGAAAAGATCAGCGTTTTTGCATTTGGACTTACATTGATAGAGTACTTTCCGTAAATGTCGGTAACGGTGCCATTTGAGCTGCCTTTCTCAACGACACTCACCCCGATCAGGGCAAAGCCGTTCTCGTCGCTCACTGTTCCTGTGATCAGCCTGGACTGCCCGGCAGACATAAAAACGACCGACAGAATTAATACTGTGATAAATGATGCTATTGTTTTCATGATAATAAATTTTGGTTTTAAATTTTGTTTCATTCACATGATGCCGGACTTTTTCGGATTCCATAAAATCTTCTGTTTTTTTTTGGCAACTGCAGAAAGACTGCTTCCTGCGGGCAGCATAAAAGATAAGCGGGAGGTGGATTACAGGCTGATATAGCCAGACCTAGGATCATGATCTCCAAGGATTTCAGCCCTTAGAGATTGCCGAGCCAATGAAAATCATGACAAGGGATATATGATCCTGCAGCAGTTTGAAGGCTGCACGGGATCCGGGAGCAAAGATTTAAACTCCTGGCAAGGATAGCAGCTAACGGTATCAGCTCAACAGGATATGCCGAGGGTGACAATAATGCTGTCTCAAAAGTCCCTAAATAAAAAAGGTTAGTTACAAATTGTAAGTAGTCTCATTATCATATTGACTATTGAGACACCTTCCCAGGTCATTCTATCCTGATCGTTTTAATTCACCTCCGGGAAGGAATAAGCGCCCTGTGTATGGGTTCGTTCCAACTGTGCTTATCAATATCGTAAACGATGAAGTCGGAATCAAATTGCCAGTATGCCCAGCTGAATCCCAATTCCTCTGCCAGCCTGGCAACATAGGAAGTGTATGCGACCCTGTATTCCATTTTGGCAGCGTCATATACCCCAAACTCTCCAAGAAATATGGGCCTCTTGTATTTCACCGACCAGTCCTTCGCTACCTGGAAGTCTGCCCTGACAGCTGCTTTATCCTCCTCACTTCCCCAAGGCTTACCAATCCATGATTGTGCTTCTTCGCCTGCCCAGGGAGCTCCCTGGTGGGTAAAGCTGTGCGGACTGTAATAATGAATGGTAACGATGATGTTCCGATCATCTTCCGGGAGTTCAAGCTCCTTTAGATGGGGGATCTGGTTCCAGTATCCCGGCCCTATGATCACGGTCCTGTCCGGATTGGTCTTTCTTACGATCGCGAGGGCTTCTTTCAGGAAGACATTCCATAATTCCGGTGTAAGTTTCCTGTTGGGTTCATTCAGCAATTCAAATACAACATTGGATGGCAGGTATTTGCAGTGAGGAGCAAGCTGTTCCCAAAATGAAAGGAATATTTCCTTTTTCTCTTCCGGGTTTTCGGCCATGGAATTGAATTCATGGAAATCAAGGATCACCATCAGGTCCTGGGCCAGCGCATTTTCAAGTACCCAGTCGAGCTTATCGAACCAGGATGGAGGCAGCTGGTAATTGTCTTCCTTATCCATGAACCTGAAAGGATGAATATTCACCCGAACTGCGCTGAAACCACCATCTTTTATTATTTTGAAATGTTCGGCCTGGAACCTGGCATTTTCCATCGATTTCCAGAATGGATCATAGCCGATGATGTTCACAGCCCTTCCAATTCGCTTGTTCTGTGTAAAGGCATCAGGTGATTTATAATAGCGTTCCTCGGGAGGCAGATACTTAAGGTTGTGCTGCAGCCCATAGGTATAGGTCTTAATAACATTCCCGCTTCTATTGAGTACATAAAGGATCGTAGTCTGATTTGGGATATTTCCGCTGATCGTTTTATCGACATTGATATCCGCCACAATATGAAGCGCTTTGGCAGATACGAAATGGTCATTTAATGAGATCTCATAATCAAAATCCTGTGAGATATCTGAATTCATGATCATCAGACAGATCTCATCCTCGCTAAGGGAACCAATGGTCTTTACATAGGAATTGCTAGATGAAGTGGGAAGAAATTTCCCTTTCATATTCTTTGCCATCAATTGTGTATGGTAATAACTGGATCGTGGGTAAAACTCCGATGGAAGTCCTATATATCCAAAATCAGACCTGATGCGGTCTGTTTCATTGATACACCAGGGATCAACAGTAAGTGCGCCATATTGCATTCCCAAACCATAGATCTCTGCAATAAACTGCCCCCCAAGGAAGGAAGGATTTCCATACCCCGAGATCTCACGATCCGGATTCATGTAAGTGATATTTGTTTCTGTAAGTCCCCAGGTCAGTTTTGCATCACCGGTACGACCATGCAATTTATTTGCCTGGTCCATCATCTCAAGCAGGTCGATGATCTGTCTTTCGATTTTGGCCGGGCCGCTAAACACAACGTCATTGCGATCAAAAATTCTTCCGTTAGGATAATTGTGAAATGCAAACCCATCAATCATCCAATTTCCTTTCTTATCCTTTCCCGTCATGTCCAATCTTCCCCCGCAAAGTGCTGCATATGCTTCCTTCATAAAGGTACACTCATCGAAAACCAGGATCTTTATCGTTGGATCCGCTGATTTCATTACCGGGGCCAATCGGATCAAATAATTATAAACCTTGTCAATTTCCTCAGGTCTGTTACAGATAGGTTCGTTTCCGATCGAATAGTATCTGACTCCTTTGCCCTTTGAATATTTATAATCCTTTACCAGTTTTGTTACATCTGCATCAGACATATCCCGCGGCACCTGTAACAAGGGTTCTGCACCGATACCACGAATGGAGTCAAGCATGGAATTCAAAGTGACCCTGTCGGGAAAGTTGTTTTCATAACCGATCCCGCCAATACGAATCATCTTAACGCCACTTGCCTCCACAGCTGGCCATAGTTGGGAAATATATCCGGGTCTCCCCCCCTCATCTCCCTGTTCCATCCAATGGTTTTGACCGAATAAATATGGACTGATTTCCTGCGCGTTCATCATTAATGCGCTGAATACAAGAATAACAATTGAGCATACTGTTTTTTTCATGTTATTGGTGTTTATAATACAGTTTTACTAATATTCTTCCATATGAAAACGGACCCCGGTGCCCATATGTGGTGACCTGTTTAAATACAGCATCTTAGACATAATTTGTGGTTCATTCAATTCTGAATGCCCTGAACGAATGTGTCGGAAGGACTATTTTATAAGCGTAATTTTCAGGTTTAATGACTCTGTCTCCTCTTCCCCTGGTTTCAAGTTTAATTGATCCGACAAGCTTTTCTTTTGACATTAAATCAGTAAATGATCCAGCTTTTTTTGTTAGCAATACTTCAATTTCAACCGGCTCATCATTGAAGGATTCAACAATAAATGTATTGTTGTCATACAGAAAGAGAGAAACTTTCGATCCACCATTTATCCGGATACCCATAGATTTGCAAATGGTTTCCCTTATCACATTCAAAACCTCAGATGGCAGATTATAAAGATCAGCAAAGTTCTCCGGAATGGTTAAGAGGTAAAGCGTTCCATTTCCAAACTTAGCCTGGTGAAGCAGGGGCCAGCCAAGTCCCGCATCCATTCCTGAGATCATTTCCCATGAATCATTGGTATTGTATTGTACCTGGGGGATGAGTATCGGAGACTTACTTTCAAACATTTTCCTATACATCATAAATTCACTTACATAGGATTTCCTGCTGGTATACTCAAGATTTACAAGATTTCTGATCCCCCTGTCCTGCATGGCATCCAGTAGTCCTGAAGTGATTATAAGGTCCTTTCCATCCATCAGCTGCTTCTTAATTTTATCAAGCAGATCTGGATCCTTACTTGCATGTTCAGTAAGGATCACCAGGGCACTTTCTTCAGGAAATTCCGGGACAAGGTCTATCGGAATGCCAATCATTCCAAGGTAATTCTCAAGGAAATCTTCACCACTTGAATGATAAGGTTTGTAACATTTTATACCTAAGGGCTTGCCTAACTCACCGGCTACTTTATCCACTATATCCAGTGAGTGTGCTGCTGCGCTTGCAACTGTTGCAGATTTGCCGAGGGGTAAGAAAGCGGCATAGTCGAAGCTTGTCGACTCGTCTTTCCAATCAGCAATCCATGCCTCCCTTGCAGGGTAAAGCATCTGGCGGTAATCGAATAAAGTCATTTCAGGGGCTTTGGCAAAAATTGTGAGCCAAAGTTGTTCTGCATACCTGTCATAAAACTTCATGCCCCCGGTATCCACCCAGCCACCACCGTTTTTCCCGGGCTTAAGGTTATTAAAATAGCGGAAAACATTATAGCCAAGGTAAGCTTGAAGATGTTGCTCGCTGTATACTGCATCACGGGTCTCGGTTCCTGTATATACTCCGTCAAATATGGTGGGCTGGGTCTCCAGGTTAAATCCCATTTCATGAAAATGATCGTACCAGTTGGGATACTTAATAATTACCTTCACCATTGGATTCACAGCTTTTGCAGGCCCCAGAATAAGGTTTTTCGACGCTTCTGTCATCATTGCAAGCCGGTATTCCGACCAGCTTCTTTCACCTTTGGCCTTAACACATTCTTCACACTTACATGAGGTAAAGAAAAAGTCGTCGAGAATTACTTCATCAAAATTCGAAGCAGTATATTCAATGATCTCCTGAACCTTTTTCCGATCCGATTCCCTGGTATAACAGAAGGTCTGGAAAAAATTTCCCTCGTCGATGGTATAGGTTATTCCTCCTGCTACTTCAAGGCCTTTCTTTTCGAAGAATTTTTTGGCATTTTTCAAGGTCTTCTGGTCAACAATAAGCAGGTCACGGTGTGTTTCAAGGTAGATCTTGTCAATACTGAATTGTGAGGAGATCACCTGCCATGTTGAGTCGAGCCAGCGCGGGTCGCTCATTTTCTGAACTTCATAGGCACGGGTGTATACAGATACTTTGAAATTGTTGTAGTGATGCTGTCCTGAGAGCACGGGACATATAAGAAGCAAAAAAGAAAGGACAATAAATACTGGTTTTCTCATGATTGTAAGTTTTGTTGAATATAAAAACACCTGGTTTACCGATCTAACTTACGACAGTTCCTATGAACCTGCAAATAATTGAACATTATAGATTGATATTAATGGATTGAGAAAAAAGCCCCTGGCAGCAGAAAAGAATAATAAAAATAAAGGCGCACTGAATCAGGTTTTTGCTTTGATCCTGCTTGCTTTTAACTCTTTTTTAATTTTCACTTTGCATCGCATTCGTGGTCTTAAGTTCTCATTTAAAATTAGAACATTAAATTAATCACTTTGAACTATTGATATATGAACTATTGTCTTTATAATGTGTGTTAATATATAATAGAAGTACAGGTATTACAGATTCTGTTAAGTCATAAAGCATCGTCTTTCCTGATAGAGGATTTCCTTTGCAGCGACATTTATTCAGGAAGACCTCATTTACAATCAACCCTCCCGGTATAAAAAGATAATTGCTAAATTGTGCCTTACATTCATAGACAGCTTATGGCACTTTCCATTACGTGGAACAAGCATAGTGAAAACTCCGATACGGATCTGATAAAAAAATTCAGGCAATCAGGAGACTTGCAGGTCCTGGGGGAACTTTATGAAAGATACATGCACCTGGTTTACGGGGTCTGCCTGAAATATTTCGGGAACAGGGACGATGCCAAAGATGCCGTAACTTCAATCTTTGAAAAATTGATTATCGAGATCCCAAGGCATGAAACAGAGAATTTTAAAAGCTGGCTGTATGTGCTGACCAGGAATTTTTGCCTGATGAAGATCAGGTCGGATAAGAGTATATCTGCCAGGATGGAATCGTGGAAAAATGAGCAGGAACTTTTTGTGGAATCATCTGAAGAAATGCATCCTGTTGATGAAGAGGATCAGGCACTGAACAAAACACTGCAGGATTGCATCAATGAATTAAAGGGACAACAGCAGGAATGCATACGATTATTTTACTTTGACAACAGATCGTACAAGGAAATTGCAGCATCCCTGAAGCTGGATGAAAAGAAGGTAAAAAGTTTCATACAGAACGGAAAACGCAACCTGAAGATATGTATTGAGAGAAAACATGGCAAAACAGCATAAAAACCGGACCAACTTAGCGAAAGTATTTTTCGACTATTCCGAAGGTAAATTATCGGACAGGGAAAGGCATGCCCACGAACGCCGTCTTCAAAAAGATCCTTTTGATGCAGATGCAGCAGAAGGATTTGACATGATATCAAGGGACGAGGCTGAAAAAGACCTGGTATACCTGGAAGGTAAAATTCAAAGAAGGCTGCTGCGGAAAAGGAGAATCACATGGTACAGCGCAGCAGCCGCTGTGGCATCCATCCTGATCGTAACAACAATTTTTTTCAATATCAATGATAACAAGCAGGATCGTTTTGAAACCATGCCGGAGATGAAAGAAGCTGCCCGCGAACAGGCACAGGACCAGGAGGAGGAACGCCAGGGCAATGAAACAGCGAAAAATGAAAGCACTGAGATGCCAGTTGAAAAGAATGACAAAGACCAGCCTGCTAAAATTTCCAGCCATGATGTTGGTGTGGAGAAAAAAAAGGCAATGAGTGAACCTTTCGCTGAAAAAGATAAAATTGTTGCTGCAGATGATATAAGTTATGCGATGGAATTCGAAACAGAAGAAGATGAGGATGCAGGGATTGAAGTTTTCGAACTGGCAGCTTCCCCTGAAGAGGAGGTTGCAGGGGAACGAAAATTAGTCAGTCCCCGGGCTGATCAATTACAGGTCAGAACTGAAGCTCAGGCAGAAAGTGCTCGGCTTGAAGCTGCATCGAAAAAGGAAGCTGCTCCTTCAATAACTGCTAATGAAGTCCTCTCCGGAAAGGCAGCCGGGGTTACGATTTCAGCTTCACCCAGCCGCCGGGTATATGGAAAGGTGAGATCTGCTGAAGACCTCCAGCCCTTGCCGGGCGTAAGCCTTATGGTGAAAGGTACGACCACGGGAACCGTAACGGATGCGGAAGGAAATTTTGAAATGGAACTTGATAACATCCAGGGGAATACAGTTGTTGCCAGTTATATAGGAATGGAATCAGAAGAATTCGATGCCGAAACAGACCAGCCCGTTGAACTTGCATTATTGCCGGATAAGGTAAGCCTGGATGAAGTGGTCGTGATTGCATACGGATCTGAGAACAGGAAGGAAAGTGTAGGCGCAGTATCTCCTGTTGAAGTAAATTACAAACCGGAAGAAAATTACCAGTCTGTATCACCTTTGGGAGGCTATTCAGCATTCAAGATCTATCTTGATTCTATGATACAACATTCAATATTGGAACCAGTAAATGAAAAGGCTGTGGTTATCCTTAAATTCACTGTCCAAAAGGATGGCAGCCTTAACGAATTCAGGATCATCCGCTCTCCGGCACAGGAATTCTCCGATGAAGCCATTCGCATTATTCGATCAGGACCTTCCTGGCTGCCTGCATCGAGGAATGGGGAACAAGTGGAGGAGACTGTCAGGATAAGGGTAGTATTCGAACCTGACGGAGCTGTTCAATAAGCATATTTTTTCTGCTTCTGAGGATTTTTTTTCTGTGTAGGGAAAATAAATCTACTGCTTTTTGCGTTATTCTACTGAAAATATAGTTGATCTACTGAAAAATTAGTTTATTTTTACCTAAAATAGCAAAATCATGATCAAACTTACCAAAGCGGAAGAAGATGTTATGCTGATCCTGTGGGAACTTCAGGAGGCTACGGTCAGGGATGTAATCAACAAGCTTAACGAACCTGAAACACCCTATACCACTGTTTCAACTGTAATAAGGGTCCTGGAACAGAAGGAATTTGTCAGGCACAGGGCGATCGGTACGACCTATTTATACGCTCCTCTCATTCAGAAAGAGGAGTATGTTAAGCACTCGCTGAGTGGTTTCCTGAACAAATACTTCGAAGGATCATTCACCAACCTGGCCTCCTTCTTTGCTTCGGAAAACGATATCAGTATGAAGGAACTCAGGGAAATGATCGATGAGATCAACAACGAGGTCAGGGAAAATAATCCTTAAAAGAACAGCATATGAACGAAATAGTTATATACCTGGTAAAAGTCTCGCTGGCCATAAGCCTTCTTACAATACCCTATTACCTTTTTTTAAGGAATGATCCGATGCTGATCGTCAAGAGATCCTATCTTGCAGGTGGAATTATTCTTGCCTGGATCTTCCCCCTCATGGTTATGAACAAACCTTCTATTGCATCCTCATTTGAACCGGTATTTTTCATAGATCCGGGTTCACCGGCTTTTAATTCAATTCCTGTTAACGGAAACGGAGAAACGGGCAGCATGATCAACCTTGCCTTGATCCCGGTGATTGCCTACCTCGCGGGAATCCTACTGTTACTGACAAGAAATACCTATACATATTTAGGTTCAAAGAGGATGCACACTGTTGATCACATAGCATTGAAAAACGTTGTATTCACTGACCGTGAGCAGGTATATACGATCTTCCCAAGAATTTATATTCCCAAAAAATATTCAGATAATAAAGATCTGGATTCAATACTGATCCATGAAAGGGCACACATCCGGCAGCTTCATTTTATCGACCTGCTGATCGCGGAAATAACACTGCTCCTTACCTGGTTCAATCCTTTCTCCTGGCTTATTTCGAGGATGATTAAAGAGAACCATGAGCATCTTGCCGACAGGTCAGTCCTGAGGCAGGGGATTAACCCGGCTCATTACAAGGCCCTGTTGCTGAACCACGCCTTGGGCGGCGAGGTGTTCCGACTGGGCCACCAGTTTAATCATTCACTAACAAAAAAACGATTTGACATGATGAAAAAAATGAAAGCCTCAAAGAAAGGAATGCTGAAGTATTTGATAATAATACCGGTAATCCTTGCATTCACGCTGCTTGCTACTGCCACAGCGCAAGAATCCAAAACCATTCATGGCACGGTCTACCTTGAGAAAAAAGGAGAAGCTGCCGTGGGCGCATCGGTTGTTGTTGCAAATTCTACTATTGGAACAGTGGTTGACATGGATGGAAAATTCTCCTTACAGGTTGATGGAAATCCGGAAATAGTAATCTCTTTTGTAGGGTATATGAACGTCCGTAAAACAGCCAATGAGATAGCGGCTGCTCCGGTAATCATGGAGCCCGTTGCCTATAAGATCATTTTGGATGATATCGAAGCCATTGAACCAGTTAAGGAGATTAAGAAGGAGAAAGACCTGGCTCAGCAGGATGACGGGGAAATTTTTTATGTTGTAGAGGACCTTCCCTCCTTTCCGGGAGGAAAATCTGCCTTAAAGAAATATATTGATGAAAACCTTGTATATCCTGAAGTGGCTGGGAAAAAGAAAATTGAAGGCAAAGTGCTGATTCAGTTTAAGGTATCGGGCAAGGGCGCCCTGTCTGAAATAGAAGTACTTGAATCAACAGATCCTTCATTTTCAAAATCTGCTATCAGCCTTATAGAAGGCATGCCTGACTGGAACCCTGGAAAACAGCGCGGAAAGGCGGTCAATTCAAAAGTTATTCTTCCTGTTGTCTACAAAATAAAGCAGGAAGATTCCTGGAAATAAGCCACCAGTAAGCCCGGGAGAAACCCCGGGCTTTTTTTTGGGCTTATTCAACTTTCAAAGCCCAGGATTCTGCTGATTACACAGTTTTCCATTTCGAAGCGAACTCTCTTCACCCGGTGGGGGAAGGCCTGCCCCGATATAAATGCGGGGGGCCGGGGTTGGGGGTAATTGTACCAAACAATTGAATATTATTATCTTTGCTATTCAAAGCCCTTACCATGAAAAAAAATCAACTTTTCATTCCTATCCTTTCAGCAATACTGCTCTCCTCCTGCACTCAAAAGCAAAACATTATTACTGATTGGGACACTTACAAGGCCGGGTATGAATCATGGCAGCAATCCCGGCTGGAAAGATTGAAATCGGAAAATGGATGGCTAAACCTTGCAGGCTTGTTCTGGCTGAAGGAAGGAGAGAATACCTTTGGTTCAGATTCGTCAAACAGCATCGTATTTCCTCCAGGATTTCCATTATTTGCAGGTAAATTAATACTGCAGGACAGCAGTGTATCCCTGGTCGCAGAAAATGAAGATGAGATTTTTGTGGAAGGCACAGCGGTAAGGGAAATGAAGCTTGAGCACGACCAGCAGGCAAACACCACTACCATGGAAGCGGGAAGTTTCAGGTGGTTCATAATAAAGCGGGGTGAGCGCTTTGGAATAAGACTGAGAGATCTTGAGCATCCCCGGATCGCTGAACTTGAGCAAATTCCTGCCTTCCCTATCGACAAAAAATGGGTAATATCTGCAGAATTCGTTCCTTATGATACAGTAAGGATCATACAAGTGCCAACAGTGATCGAAAACTTTTCAGAACCCTATGAAGTTCCGGGCGAACTTATCTTTAAAATTAATGGCAAAACCCAGAAACTCCTGCCTTCCAAAGCAGGCCAAGGTCTTTTCCTGATCCTTGGTGATGCCACCAATGGGATGGAAACTTATGGTGCCGGAAGATTTTTATACATCGACAAGCCTGACGGCAATGAAGTCATTATCGATTTTAACCGCGCCTATAATCCTCCATGTGCTTTCAGTCCTTTTGCCACCTGTCCGCTTCCCCCGCTGGAGAATATACTTAATATTAAAATTGAGGCTGGTGAAAAGTCAGTACACTTAGACTA
>CAYSAH010000062.1:0-12824 GCA_964428945.1 uncultured Bacteroidaceae bacterium
GTCCCTGTATGCGATCAGCTCAGCAGAAAGTTCTCTCCCGATTGGTATCAGACGCTCCTTATTTCTTTTTCCGATCACCTTCACCAATCCCTGATTTTTATCAAACGAATGTTCAGTAAGCCCGATCAACTCGCTTCTTCTCATCCCTGTCTGGTATAATAGGTTTATAATCAATTTGTTCCTTGAACCACTAAAATTGTCTCCAAATTCATAGCTGTCAAGCAAGAGGTTGATGCTCTTCTCATCAACAAACTGGGGAATACGCTTGTTCATTTTAGGTTTAAGCACCTTTTCAACCGGATCATCTTCAAGCTCCCCCAGCCTGACAAGATATTTGCAGTAGGACCTCAGTGAAGAAAGTTTCCTGTGGATGCTTTTTGGAGTATATCCGTTTTCCATCAAATGTACGACCCAGCTCCTGATGGTCTTAAAAAACAAATCCATGCCTTCCTTGCCATTTCCCCGGCAGAAAGCATGGTATTGCTCTAAATCGTTTTTATAAGAGATCAACGTATTTTCTGCATAACGTTTTTCAGTTTGCAGGTACGCTATAAATTCATTTACTCCGGTCATGGGCAGCTTTAAACAATAAACTGCCTAAATCCAATGCAACTATTCTTCGTCCCTTTGCAGCTTCTGCACGTATACTGCTTTCAGCTTTTGTTGTCTCTTTTGAACGGATGGTTTTGTAAACGCCTGTCTGTTACGTAATTCCTTTACAACACCTGTCTTTTCAAACTTTCTTTTGAATTTCTTGAGCGACCTCTCGATGTTTTCTCCTTCTTTAACAGGAATAACTATCATATACTTCTCCTTTTTTTTTAATGAGCCGCAAATTTAGAAATTCAATTTCTTATAATCAACAGTTTATGGAATTATTTGGAAAAATAATGAACCAGGTGTTTTTTTGTTGCTTTTTTGAATTTAGACTAACTCTGACAATTCACCTATAAATATAAGGAATTTTATGGTATTAAATCAATAAAACTCAATACTAATCTTTTCTTCTCCCAGGCCAAGATATGGTGCCATTCTTATAAATCTTTCATGGTCAAGGATTTGATTCATATCGATTTCAACAATACTTTTTATACTGTCAACAAACTCCCTGTATTGAAGAATTGCATATGTAGCGGACTTTGTCATATAGGGATGTGAGATAAGTGTTTTAAAGGTCGCGCTGTTAAGGTCTATCTTCCTGATGGTTACAGTATCAAAAGAACAATATTCAACGATCGAATTATATCTCATGCTGTCCATTCCATAAACTTCCCAGAGCTGATTTGACTGATAATAACCGCCGAGAAGCTCCCTGTATTTTATGATCCTTCCTGACCAGGACGGGCCTATACCAGGAATTATTGTCAATTGAGCAGAATCTGCGGAGTTGATGTCAAATCTTTCCAATACCTCATCTCTAAAATTCGGATATTTGGATATGGATAACCCTGCTTCCTTTTCCTGAATTCTTAAGTAAGGACGCAATCTGCTGAATTGTAATGAATCCATCCCATAAATCTTAATTAAATCCTCTGCAACCTTGAATTTTCCGCCAGCCTTGCGGTAACTGATTATATTTCTTACGACATGATCTGTAAGTTTTAATAGCTTCAGGGAATCAAAGGAAATATTGTTCGGATCGAAGTAAAAGAGCTCTGTTGTCAACACCGGAGTCATTTTTCCCACTTTTTGAAATCCTGGGATTTCTGGTTGGGCTGAGTTAAAACTGATCTCTTCCTGAAGTGATTTCATTGCCAAAAGAAATTCCTGATCGATCTCCAGTTCGGGAACCGCTTTTAAGACCCAATAAAGTCTCAAGACAATTATAAAAATGAGCAAAGCCGTAACAAGTAACAGGGATCGACGTTCACCCCTCCTCAGAAAAAAAAACTCACGAATAAATTTTTTCATTACAAAACCTTTTTATCGTTAATGTGATGAAGCCAGGATTTATCGTATATTCTGCTATATTTTTTCAGAACTCTAATTTGGATTGTTCCAGGTCAATTGGAGGGAAATGGCTGGCACCGAAATGCGTAAACGAATCGTGGTTAAACAGTTCGACACATACTTCAACAGTTCATTTAGGTGATGAGGCACCAGGATGGATTGACAAGTAATTACATGACTCTGAAAATGCAAAATGGTGCTCATGTTGCCAGGTCTGGCAATGATGGGACTCCCTTATTTCAGCGCGTTTATGATCCCATAAATAAAAACTAAGGCGATAGCAACGGGTGCAATAAATTTAACCAGAAACATATATACCGGTATCAACTTGCTCTTTATCTGTCCATCATTCGAAAGTTCATCCCTTGTAATTTTTTTAGAAAGAAACCAGCCAACGAAAAGTACAATGAACAATCCTCCCAAGGGCAATAATATATTTGCTGAAGTAAAATTCAGGAAACTAAAAACACCAGTGAACAACACACTCAGGATTCCCAGAACTGAAACAGAACCGACAGCACTAACTGTCGCTTTTCTTCGGGTCAGATTTAGTTCTTCAACAAAATAAGTAACAATAACCTCTAGAACTGAGATCGTTGATGTAAGCGCTGCAACAGCCAGTAGCACGAAAAACATTGTAGAAAGAATCTGTCCTCCCGGGATGCTGTAGAGAAGGCTTGGCAAAGTGATAAAAACAAGCCCTTCGTCTGCCAATCTTGAAACATCCAGATTGGAAACATCGGTTAGTGAAAAGATAGCTGGAAAAATTGCTATACCTGCCATTATTGCAATAAGTGTGTCGGCTCCTGCAACAGAAATAGCAGCGCCGGTCAGATTCTCCTTCTTTTTAATATAGGACCCATAAGTAATAAGGGTTCCCATTCCGATACTTAAAGAGAAGAATGCCTGACCAAGAGCCTTCAGGATCACCTGGGGAGTTACTTTACTAAAATCTGGTTTGAAAAGGAACTCGACACCTTTAAAAGCACCAGGCAATGTAAGAACATAGGCTGCCATTGCAATTAACATAAGTAATAATAAAGGCATTAAAATCTTAGTGTATTTTTCAATTCCATTCTTAATGCCGGCAATTACAACCCATCCTGTTAATCCAATAAAAACAAGAAACCAGATCAGCGGACGGTAGGAATCGTACCTGAAACTGTCAAACATACCTTTTAACTGTAAAGGGTCCTTGTGATCCAGATTTCCCATTAATGACTGGTATATATACTCAAGTGTCCAACCGGCAACTACGGTATAAAAAGCTAAAATCATAAATGCTGCGACAACACCCATAAGTCCGATCAGGTACCACGGTTGTTTTGGTGCAAGCATTTTAAATGCACCAAATGGATTTCGCTGTGCTGTCCTTCCGATCATAAGCTCAGAGATCATTACAGGAAGCCCGATGATAACAACACATACCAGGTATACGATAATAAAGGCACCACCTCCGTTTGCTCCTGTCTCATATGGGAAACGCCATATATTGCCAAGCCCGATCGCTGACCCCGCTGCGGCAGCAATAACTCCGAATTTACTTGAAAAGCTGTCGCGAGGGGAGGAAGATCCTGGATTCATATTTTATCTGTATTTTGTTGTCTTAAATATTGATTGGCAATAATAGTGAAAAAATCAGGGAAAAAGGAAAAGGGAATAGTAGAAATAAGATATGAATCACTTAATGAACGGATCAATAGAATGCACAGATTGGCAACACTATGAAGATAGTCTGGAAGATTATAATGTTTCCATATGCATAAGGCAGATTGTATTAAAGGATTGGACAGGAATTTCCAAAGAGAGCCTGTACATAAGGATCCGAGGACCCAGAACCTCTATACGTGAGTTTATCGACCACCCCTAACAAGACTTATGAGGCGTTAAAAAAGCCCCGTAGTTTTCCACGAGGCTTCTTAAAATAATTATTTCAAGTAAGTTAGATAATTATAGATATCTGAATTTTTATGACATCCCTATAATCTATCAATACAATTCAAGTCTTCGAAAGCAACTTTCAGTCTTTCGATCAGGGTAAGTTCACCTTCTCTCAACCATACCCTTGGATCATATTTTTTCTTGTTAGGCTTGTCTTCTCCCTCAGGATTTCCAATTTGTCCCTGAAGGTAATCATGGTTTTTAGCTTCATATTTTCGGATACCATCCCAGAAGGCCCACTGGGTATCTGTATCAATATTCATCTTGATAACACCATAGCCAATTGCTTCGCGGATCTCTTCATGTGTTGACCCTGAGCCTCCATGGAATACAAAATTTACAGGCTTTTCAGCCGTGTTATACTTTTTCTGAATATATTTCTGAGAATTATCAAGAATTTTTGGAGTAAGCTTTACATTTCCTGGTTTGTAAACCCCATGAACATTGCCAAAAGCCGCTGCGATTGTAAACCTGCTGCTAACTTTACCCAGCTCTTCGTAAGCATAGGCTACCTCTTCTGGTTGGCTATACAATGCTGAGGTATCAACTCCGGAATTGTCAACGCCATCTTCCTCCCCACCAGTAACACCAAGTTCAATTTCCAGGGTCATACCCATCTTGTCCATCCTTGCAAGATACTTTTTGCAAAGTTCAATATTTTCTTTAATAGGTTCTTCTGAAAGATCGATCATATGTGAACTGAATAATGGCTTTCCATACCTTTCGAAATGCTTTTCACCTGCATCAAGCAGACCATCGATCCAAGGCAATAATTTTTTTGCACAATGATCAGTATGTAATATTACAGGAACTCCATATAATTCAGACATATAGTGAACATGTTTTGCACCGGAAACGGTACCGGCAATTGCTGCACGCTGGTTCTCGTTAGATAGCCCCTTACCTGCATAAAAGATACCTCCTCCGTTTGAAAACTGGATCATTACAGGCGAGTTGACAACTTTTGCAGCTTCAATAACAGCATTTACTGAATTAGAACTAACTACGTTAACTGCAGGAAGTGCAAATTGATTTCTTTTGGCAATTGCCAGTATTTTCTGGTAATCGTCGCCCGTAACAACACCGGGCTTTACAACATCTAAAATTCTTTCAGCCATGATAGATAATAAATAAGTGATTTTAAATTCTGAGTCACAAAATTAGATAAAAAAATGGTTGATGGGACCAAAGCATACAAGTCATTTTAAATTTAACAATATTTTAATGTTGGATTTTGTCGCTGCAACTGTTCGACGGTATGACAGTTTTGCAGCCACAAGGGTTAAAAAAAGCTTACTGACATTTTCGCAATATGGATCCGATGAATGATCAATAAATACTGTCTCATATTTTAAAGACCAAGTACACTTCAGGATTCGATAGATTGCTTTTTTATCTGTTCCTAAGGTTGCCGTTTGATAAGTTCACCTTTGAAATGGCTTAGAACTTGAAACTTAATTGTTATTCGAAAACCTTGCAAATTCGTGTTCCTTATATTGTTACCAGAATGAAGTTTTTTTGATGCAGACCCTTCAGGATTGAATAATAATTACTTTAGATAAATCAGCCAATAGTCTAAAACGGATATCCAATAGCAAAATTATACCCTAAGTCATTCCACTTAAGGTCGGTCTGAGCTGGCACCCATCGGTGACCTTCAGGATAGGAAGGATCTACCATTGGAATACCCAGGTCAATCCTGAAAATGAAAAAGCTGAAATCGAATCGAAGTCCAAGTCCTGTTCCCACCGCAAATTCCTTAATGAAAGAGTTAAAACTGAATAAAGCTCCTTCCCTGTCGTCCTCCTTTGAAAGTGACCAGATATTTCCTATATCAACGAATGCGGCACCTTCCAGCTTCCAGAAAAGTTTAAAGCGGAATTCAACATTCGCTTCTATTTTAAGGTCAGCGGTTTGGTTGGGGTATTTTGAAATAGTATCTCCTTTAAAAGATCCGGGACCAAGGTCCTTAACTCTCCAAGCCCTGATGCTGTTGGCTCCTCCCCCGAAAAATTGTTTTTCAAAGGGAATTGCGTTAGAGTTAAGATATGGAATCGCAACACCAAAAAAGCCCCTGTAAACAAAACTTACCCCATCACCCCGGTAATCATAATGCCGAAAATCTAATTCAGTCCTGAAATATTGGGCATAATCAAGCCCAAAAAGCTTAAATACGGAATCTTTATCGGGGTTTCCTAAAATCTGGTAAATCCCATACATCAGATTCCCTGCTGTTTCAATACCAAAACGAAGATACTGGAAATCACTGGTTTTATTTATTTTCTGATTGGTATAAACCAGCCTGTAGCGCTGATCGGTAATAAAGTGTGGCAGATAACTATAGTAAAGGTAAGTACCTGCCAACCATTGCTCAAAATCCGGAGCTATATAGGGAGTATTAATAAGGCTTATATCAATTGGGTAAACCGAATGGTTAAGATACCTGTTCCCTCGCCACTGATATCCGAAACTTCCCCTGAAGGTAGACCTTGTATAATCCGGCCGCCTCTGGTAATTGTAGGCAAAATTGATATTTGTTTGCGGATTGAATTTCCTGATAAACTGATCGGTCTTAAATGGCAACAAAAATTGTGGCAGATTCAACTTTGTCTCGACTCCCAATTCCTGCATGGTACCAAACTCCTCTTCAGGTGTTTCCGGATTATCTGGAAGTGTTTCGATGGCCCCGAGAAAGGTAAGGTCAAATTTTTCTGAACCGCCAAACAGGTTCCTGTGCTGGTAATTCAGATTCCCGGCAGCACCGATATTCCCACCTGATGTGGTTCCCTCTATACCACCGGTAAATGCCTGAAGCACAGCCGGCATCATTTTAATTTCACAATCGAGCTTATGCGACACAGGGTCCACTTCAGTGAAATTAATATCCACCAGACGAAATGCACTCAAAGCGGTCAGGTTCCTGTATGTCTGCTGAACCCTCCGGGAATTGTATAGTTCGCCAGGGAGAATATAATTTTTCTGGGTGATCAGTCCATGCTTTATCCTGATCCCGGGCTCATTGATTACAAAGATATTGTCATAGCAGGTAGTATCGTAACTAATTGATCCCAGGTTGCCCGATAATCCTGACAGATCCGAATCCGTTTTCATATAGACATTCCGCAGAGTGTAAGCAGGATGGGTTGTCCTTATTATATTTCCCCTGTAATCCTTCACCGGATAATTCTTTATGCCAAGTGTTATATCAACCTGGTGACTTTCCAGGGCACTGTCAACTTCATAATAAACAAAGTCCCTTGTGAAATTAAAATAACCTTTATTCAACAATAGCTCTTCTATCCTGACATTCTCTTCCTGGAACTTTCCAACATCATATTGGTCTCCAACCTTAAGAGCCTGGGGAATCGAATCAGTCATGATGTACTTTGAAAGGCTTGCATCTTCGAAAAAATAATCGAGATTCCTTATAAAATATGGCTGACCCGGTTTAATATTGTAAATTACTTTAGCTTTTCGATTATGGAATAAAGTTGTATCTGACACCAAAGCGTTGAAATATCCCTTGTTAAAAAGAAAAAGTTCAAGCTGCTGGGAAGTATTTTCACGCAGATCTTCACTATATACTACCGGGGGTTCACCGATGCTTTTTAGCCAACGGTTAAGTCCATTGGTACTGGTTTCACTGGATAAATTATAAAGATTCAGCCAGAATTTCCATCCAAGTATCTTCTTGTTTGGTTTTTGTTTTATATAATTCCGGTATTCCTCTGATGGTATTTCGCTGCCACCATCTTCAATCTTATAGCGATTCAGTAAATACTCGTCGTCCTTAAGATATTTTGTAGGAACACAGGAAGTAAGGATCATAATAAATATGACCAGTAGTGAAAATCGTATTTTAATTTTATGAATGGTCAAATCAAATTCCTTAACGGTTCTGAATAATAATTACAGATAAAATTATGCCAATGGTAAAAGTAAGAATTTAATATGTACCAGCTCAGATTCCTCCAATAATCTAATTAACAGGAAAAGGGACAAAATATTTTTATAGCATTAAAGAATTGTTCCGAATGCCTATCTTTAGATCATGTTATCTATCACGCAACAAAAGCTTATAAGATCGCTCCATCAAAAGAAGCATAGGGAGCTCCAAGGAATGTTCATAATTGAGGGAGACAAGATCATAAGCGACCTGGTCAGTTCGGGCGAATTAACGCCCGACAATATGATCATGCTCTGTGCAACCAGCTCCTGGATTGAAAGTAAGAAAGGGTTGCAGTCCACCTTCAGCGAATTGCTCAAAGTGCTTGACCACAAAGAGATCAAGAAGCTATCCTCCCTGGTAACACCCCAGGAGGTACTGGCTGTTCTAAGGATACAGGAAAAATCTTACAACAACAAAATCCTCAAAGAGAATATAACCCTTGTGCTGGATGCTGTGAGAGACCCGGGAAACCTTGGAACGATCATACGGACCGCTGACTGGTTTGGAATTAAAAATATTATCTGCAGCAAGGATTGTGTCGATAAGCATAATAGCAAAGTGGTTCAGTCATCTATGGGTGCTATATTAAGGGTAAATGTTCACTATATGGACCTGGCCCGGCTCTTCGGAGAAGCATCGATCTTAAAAGTCCCTATCTATGGAACGACCATGGATGGAGAGAATTTCTACGACATCAGGGTCAAAGTTCCCGGCCTGGTAGTATTTGGAAATGAATCCACCGGGATAAGAAGAGATTTTCTTCAGTTTTTCACCAACAGAATCAGGATTCCGGAATATCCGAACGGAAACACTGGCACTGAATCACTAAATGTCGCAACATCAGTTGCGATTATATGTGCAGAATTAAGACGAAGGCTGAATTAATTATTTAGATATATCCCCCTTTACTCCAGGAAAATGAATTCACTACTCAAAATGAAAATTGAGCATAACGAGGAAGGACCTAAGTCCGCTTATTGAATTTACATAATAGGGTTCATTGTCCGGGAATACATCAGAAACTATCATATTCCGTAATCCCATTGCAACCTTGATCTCGGTAGAGTACTTGAAAAACTGCAGGTAATTATCTATGCCAAAACCTGCTTCCAGATAAAAATCTCCCTTTTTAACAAGGATCCTGTCATCCTCGGTCGGATCGAACTGGTTCCGGGCCGACATATCAAGCCGATAACTCAGTCCTCCGATTACATAAGGCCTGTAATTGTTCACTCTAACCGAACGGTATTTAAAGATCACCGGAAAGTCTAGAAAACTTGAACCCAATGTTGTTTTTTTATCGACTTCAAAAGTGCCAGGAAAGAAGAATACCATCTCCCTCGAGCCAAGGTTAATTCCCGGCAGAAAGCGTAAATTCCAAAAATCCGAAAGTCGCAGGTCTGAAACAATATTTACCTGGAAACCTGCGGGTTGGAATCCGATAACATCGGCATACCTGAAATCTGCAGCAGCTGGGTTTCTCTTAATGGAATAATCCATAGAATTCAATCCGACGGTAAAGCCCCAGTGCAGTCTTTTATAATCGAAGGCTGGCAGATTCCTGGGCTTGTCCACTTGTGCAAAAAGTGTGGAACCAAGCAGGGACAAAGTCAATATTATCGATATTCTTTGCATAAAGATTAAACGGTCCAAAGATAATAAATAGTATGAGAGATTTTACAGTACTACAGTTCTTCTGTTACGCAGGCAGCAGCGAAACGAACTTTTTAAATCAGCTAGCTTAATATTCTGAGTTTACTCAAAAAAAACGAAAGCAAAGATCAGGATTCATCGGCTTGATTAGGAATAAGGAATTTTATTATGGAAAATATGAATAAGTTTTATCAAATTGACCTAATTTATACTTTCTCCTCAAGGATATCTTCCAGTGCATTTTCAAAATCCCTTGCATAATCGGTGATAAAGCCGTAGGAGCTGTCGTCGATCCGTAATTCCTGCTTCGTGATATGTCCAAGGGCAGAAAATGGGAATTGTTGATCGATCATAAAATCAAGGAATTCTGTTTCTGTACCTGGAGAAACACTTACAATGATCCTGCTCTGCGATTCACCAAAGAGGAACGCATCCTCTCTCACTTCAGCCGGCGAGGTAATATCAAAACCAAGGCTATTTGGCAAACAAGATTCTACCAGGGCAACAAAAAGACCACCTAGTGAAACATCATGAGCAGAAAGGATCAATTTGTTTTTAATGAGGCCGCGAACGATCTCCTGGAGTTTAATTTCAAATTCAAGGTTGAATTCAGGAGCAGCTGTCTCTTCGATGAGGTGAGTTGCTGCCAGGTATTCCGAACCTGAAATATCATTGTCTGACCTTCCGATCAGGTAGATCATATCGCCCTTTAGCCTGAATCCGACAGACATCATATCCGACTGGTTATCAATAATTCCCAACATTCCAATTACTGGAGTAGGCTGAACAGATACTGTCCCTCCCTTGTCAAGTGTGAGGTTATTGAAACTTACATTGCCCGCTATTACCGGAATTCCCATCTTGTCTGAGATAAGTTTAATTCCTTTAACACTTTCCACAAAATCATAATAGACATGGAGGTCCGACGGATCGCCAAAATTAAGTCCGTTTGCCAGGGCTATCGGGTTGCCTCCTGAACACACTATATTTCTTGCGGCTTCTGCAACAGCTATCATGGTTCCCTTTCGAGGTTCTCTCCTCACATACCTTGAATTTCCATCCACGCTCAGTGCAATTAAATTTTTGCTGTTTGGTATGTTAAGAATCCCTGCGTCAGAGGGAAAGAAGGAACCTACATTTGAAAGTCCGGCCATCGTATCAAACTGTTCATAGATGTACCTTCTTGAAGCAACATTTGGATGACTGATCATGAACCTGGCAAGTTCTTTTAGGTTGCCGGGAAATGGAACATCATCGGCGCTAACTTTAACAACTTTTCTATTTGGGGCCTGGAGATTCCTTATGTATACAGGAGCTCCCCCTCCCCTAATAAGGCAAGAGACAGGAAGATCTCCCAACAATGAGTTATGATCTGTTACCTTTATTCTCTCATCTGAAGTTACCTTTCCGATCTTGGAAAATTGTATTCCCCATTTCCCGGCAATTTCCGAAAGCAAGCTGTAGTTACCTTCAGATATTGATATGACCATCTGTTCCTGCGATTGTGAAAGAAGCACCTCGATGGATTCAAGATCATCGCGCATCACAGGAATCTTATCAAGGTAAATTTCAACCCCGAGTTTTCCCCTGTAGGCCATCTCAGATGCTGCACAAAGTACACCACCGGCACCAACATCCTGCATGCTTTTTATAAGGTTAACTTCATTCATTTCAAACAGACAGTCGCAAAGAACCTTCCCGGCATGAGGGTCAGCATACTGTGTCTCCGGGATCAGATGTTTTGTTTTACCTGAAAATGCTGTCGATGCAAAGCCTGCTCCATGCACACCGCTTCCGGATGTTTTATGCCCAATCAAAAGCAGCAGGTCACCTTTATTCTTTAACGAAGCAGTTATGATCTTATTCTTTTTCACCAGACCCACTGCCATATAATTCAATAAAGGATTGAAGGAATAACTTTCGTCGAACAGGATCTCTCCACCAACAACAGGTACACCAAAATTATTTGAATAACTTCCAAGGGCTTTAATAACTTTTTTTACTGATTCCCTGGTTTTCTTCTCCTTCAGATCACCAAAACGTAAAATATTTAGATGAGCAATAGGTTTTGCCCCCATCGCCATCAGATCACGGAATACATTTCCGACTCCCACCGCAGCTTCACCAGGATTAACTGCAGTAGGGTGGTTATGTGATTCCATCTTTATAACACAACACAATTCATCATCGAGCTCTATGACCCCGGCATTCTCAGTGCCGGCAGCAACCAATACCCGGCTTCCCTTTACCGGGAGTTCCTCTATCCACTTTGTCGAGCTTTTATATGAAATGTGTTCGGACCACATTGCAGCAAACATGTTCAACTCAAAATCATTGGGTACCCTGTTGAGCAACTTTCCAATTGAAAAAAGTTCATCAGCAGTCAGATAGGACTTTATCTTTTCATCACTTCCTGATCCATTTACGTTCATTTGATTCGATTTGTAACAAATAT
Organism: uncultured Bacteroidaceae bacterium; assembly: GCA_964428945.1. Taxonomy (GTDB): domain Bacteria; phylum Bacteroidota; class Bacteroidia; order Bacteroidales; genus M55B112. The sequence continues at coordinate 11,949 of CAYSAH010000062.1, forward strand.
AGTTACAAAGTAGGAATGGTGAAAGGATTTGCCTGTATCTGCTGCCACAAGTATATTGCTATGTGTTAGCCGGAAAATCCTCCACAGTAATTTTTATTACATTTGTTGAAATCAAAATTCCATGAATAAAGTTGCTCTTATAACCGGTGGCACATCAGGCATTGGGAAAGCTGCTGCCAGGATCCTGGCCAGGAATAATTATGATGTAATTATTACGGGAAGAAGGCCCAAACTCCTGGAATCAGTTAAATCCCTAATAATAAATGAATCTGACGCCGATGTTCTTACATTGTGCTTTGATGTGCGAAACAACGAAGAGGTGCAAAACAGTCTTTCTGCACTGGAAGGGAAATGGAATAGTATTGACCTTCTTGTCAATAATGCAGGACTGGCTGCAGGGCTGAACCGGATCCATGAAGGTGACCTTGATGACTGGGAAAGAATGATTGACACCAATATTAAAGGCTTGCTTTATGTGACCCGTGTAATTGTCCCGGGAATGGTAAGCAGAAAGTCCGGTCATATTATAAATATCGGTTCAATCGCCGGAAAGGAAGTATATGAGAACGGCAATGTATATTGTGGAACCAAGCATGCCGTTGATGCATTAACGAAGGGGATGCGGATTGACCTGGTCGATCACAACATCAGGGTAACATCAATAAATCCTGGAGCTGTGGATACAGAATTTTCCCTTGTAAGGTTCAGGGGTGATAAGGAGAAGGCTGACAAAGTTTACGAAGGATTCACACCGCTGTATGAAAATGATATTGCCGAAGCCATACTGTTTGCTGTCACCAGGCCTGCTCATGTGAATGTCAATGATATGCTGATCATGCCAATTGCCCAGGCGAATGCTTCAAAACTCGTGAGAAA
>CAYSAH010000063.1:0-12787 GCA_964428945.1 uncultured Bacteroidaceae bacterium
TTAGGGACTTGAACAGGCAGAAAGAGCAGATACAATGCCTTGTCACAATAATTGAAGGAATAAAAGACTCTCTGTTGCCGGGAAAAAGCCAGTATCCCAGACTTTGGGAATACGCAGATGGAGTAGATACAATGAAATTCTTAACTGAACTAAGAAACTAAAATGATTTTTAAATTCAGGATCATCTCCGATGAAGATAAGGATTTTGCAAGGGAATTGCTGATCAGCAGCGAGCAGACATTTCTTGATTTTCATCATTGTCTCCAGGAAAATCTTGGTTATGATCCAAAACAGCTGGCATCATTTTTTCTTACAAACTCAGCATGGGAAAAACAATTACAGATCACCCTGATCGACATGATGGACGAAGAGGGAGGCAACTGTATCATCATGGAGCAAGCTATAATCGGTACGTATCTCTCGGTAAAAGGTCAGAGGCTATTATATGTATTTGATTTCTTTTCAGAGCGCTCTTTCTTTATTGAACTTACCGATATCATGGATGTAAAGGAAGGGAAGTTGCTCCCCAGGATAACCTTCATTCATGGAGAACCGCCAGTACAAATTGACATGGGACTGGAAGACCTTTCCATTATCGATGGGGACACAGAAGATGATTTCGATATCGAATCTTACGATGATGATCTTCCCGGTGATTTCGATTTTATGGATTCAGATGACTTCCAGGATGACTAAAAGCCTTGTTGTAATAGGCGGACCAACAGCTTCAGGAAAAACCAGGGTCGGTATTGAGCTCGCAAAAGAATTTAATTCAGAGATTATTTCAGCTGATTCCCGCCAGATTTATAAAGAAACATCAATTGGAACTGCCGTACCCACCAGTGAAGAACTTGCAGAAATAAACCATCACTTTATCCAGTTCATCAGTCTTAACGAATACTACAATGCCAGTATGTATGAACTGGATGTCTTATCAAAACTGAAGGAGCTTTATAAGAAAAAGGATATCGTTTTTATGGTTGGAGGTTCAGGATTTTACATCAATGCTGTTTGTTTCGGAATAGATGATCTGCCGGCCATCGACCCATCGGTAAGATCAGCTCTAAGCATAAAATTCAAGGAAGAAGGAATTGAAGGATTACGGAGAGACCTTAAACAATTAGACCCTGAAATCTACGGAAAAATTGACCTTAACAACCATTATCGTGTACTGAAGGCCCTGGAAGTCTCAATTCAGACAGGAAGGCCTTACTCTTCATTCCTGACCTACAAGAAGAGGGATCGGGATTTTCAAATCATAAGACTTGGCCTTGATTTGGACCGTAAAATCCTGTACGACAGGATAAATAACAGAGTAGAAAACATGATCAGCATGGGTCTTGTCGATGAGGTTAAGGGTCTAAAAGAATTCAGGAATAACAATGCCTTGAAAACTGTTGGCTACAAGGAGATTTTCAGCTTCCTCGATGGTGATATATCGCTCGGTGAGGCCGTAGACCTGATCCAAAGAAATACCAGGAAATATGCGCGTAAGCAATTAACCTGGTTCAGAAAAGACAATTTGTACCCATGGTTTGATCCGTCGGAAACAGAACAGATGGCCAATTATATCAGGATGGAGATAAAGAACTCGGTCAAAAATCAGGACCTGGATCAGAATAACAAGAAAATATATTGAATATACAGTTCAAAGATTTTCTTTTAAAAATAAATAGGGTAACTTGAATCAATAATCTGAATTCACCTGAATTAATGAGACCCGTTGAGGCTATTATTTATACGGACGGATCGGGAACAAGATCAATAAAATCGGACAAAGAAGGTCTAAAGCCAATGGCCCTTATCGCTGAGAGACCTTTTTTAGAGTATCAACTTTCCTATCTTCAAAACTATTCAATTGAACATGTAATCCTTTCATTCGGCTCTAACCAAAGATTAGTATCCGATCATTTTGGAGAAAAATTTGGAAGCATGAAGATCACTTATGCGGATGAAATTGAACCCCGGGAAGACCGGAGCAGGATCCGGCATGCCATGGAAAAGGTGATCGGAGAGAATGTCTACATTCTGAACGGAGATAAATTCTTCAATGTAAACCTGAGAGACCTCAGTGAATTTTATTTTGCTCACCAGGCAGACCTGGCCATGACAATAAAAAGGAAACAAAATATTTCCGGGTATGGTACTATAGAGTTGGATGTATGCAAAGTAATAGGATTCAGTAAAAAAATGCCAGTGCAGTCGGGTATGATAAACGGCGGCGTATATTTAACCCGAAAGTCGATTCTTAACAATTTTGATCTTCCTGAAATATTTTCATTTGAAAATGATTTCCTTGAAAAACACCTGGACAGGTTAAAAATATGCGCAATGCGATGCAGCGAATATTTTATTGATTTAGGCGTACCTGATGATTTTAAAAATGCACACAGCGAATTGCCTTTACTAATTAATACTTAGCATTCCTCTTCGATCTGGTAATGGTTCCTGTCGTTCGCCGACCTTGAGACCAATTCACCGATAAATCCTCCGATAAACAGCTGGGAGCCAATGATCATGCATGATAATGCAATATAGAACAACACATTGTCGGCTACTAGGCTTGCCCTTATATGGTGCCTCAGGGCATACCATTTTTGAAGCCCGATGACCACCAGTGCTGCGAATCCAACAAAGAACATCAGAGTACCTACCAGACCAAAGAGATGCATGGGTTTTTTCCCGAACCTTGTCACAAAAGTCACTGAAAGCAGGTCCAGAAAACCATTGATAAAGCGCTCCATTCCAAATTTTGTCACCCCGTATTTTCGCTCCTGGTGCCGGACCACCTTTTCACCGATCTTCTTAAACCCGCTGCTCTTGGCCAGGACAGGTATATAGCGGTGCATTTCTCCATAAACCTCTATTCCCTTTATCACCTGGTTTCGGTAGGCCTTGAGTCCGCAGTTAAAATCATGTAGCTTTATACCGCTTATAGACCGTGCTGCCCAGTTGAAAAGTTTACTGGGTAGGTTTTTTGAAAGGAATGGGTCATAGCGTTTCTTTTTCCAGCCTGAAATAAGGTCATAGCCGTCATCTATGATCATTTTCCTCATCGCAGGAATTTCCTCCGGATTATCCTGCAGATCGGCATCCATTGTAATTACCACATCGCCTTTGGCCTTTTGGAAACCAATTTGAAGTGCGGCCGACTTGCCATAATTGCGCCTGAATTTAATGCCCCTGATTGCTGGATTACGTTTCCTGATCTCAAGGATCTTATCCCAGGATCCGTCATAACTTCCATCATCAATCATGATCAACTCATACGACAATGAATGTTCAGTCATCACCCTATGGATCCAATCGTTTAATTCGTCCAGCGACTCTGCCTCATTGAGCAAAGGAATTACAAGGGATATGTCCATTTTATATTTCTATGCTGTTTGGGGTCCACTTTTCCTTCTTAGGAAAATTCCGGCGATTAATCCGATCAATGCAGCGAAGAAAACTGCACCAAATATGGACTGTCTAGCATATTTAAGAGGTGTCCCTTCTTTGATCTTCTTCACTCCCTTTTTTCTTGCTGCATCCATCCTTGCTTCGAAAGCATCGTACTGCTCGTCTGACAATTTTGCCTGGTATTTGGCATCGGTTTTTTCCATTCTTTCGTCCATTTTTTCCATGGCATAATACTTCATATCCTGGAGGTAACTGTCGTCTGCCGTATAAATGGTAAAAGTGTATATCCCGGAAAGAATAGAAGAAACAAGTCCAATAAGTACTGCCATCCCGACTACCCTTCCATAGGATAAGCTGGTCTTCGCATATTCCGATCTGTAAAGTACCAGGGTAAGTACGATCAGTCCCACGCTAACAACAGATCCAAGAACCATAGCCCAGGACTCAAATGTTTTACCGATAAAATACAGGATCAGGCTTAGTACTACTGAAGCCAAACCTGCAATTGCGCCATAGATAAGTGCAGGTTTCAAAACTGGTGCCTTTGATTGTTCTTCCATGATGTATTTATTTTAGTTGGGGTAAATTTTCAAGGTTTGAATTTAAGGAAAAAGAATGAATCAGTAAAATAGTTTAAATGTGGCTAAATAACAATTGAGAAAAGCTTTCAAACGAGTAGAAAATTTTTAATTAATTGAACCTGGATTCTGAAGGAAGAGAAATAAAAAAAGGGCAAGCTACTTATATCGCACCGCTTCAACCGTCTACCCTTGCTGCCTTCCGGTCCTGGGGGAGTTCAACAGGAGCTGGTCGTATAAGACTTGCCCTAAGGATACAAAGGTAGTAAGAAATAGTGTCTCTGCAAACCAAAGGAGAGAATTATATGGAAGAATGGAAAGGGGGAAGTATGGAAGTTAGGGAAAGTGGAGCGTCAGAACATTTTATTTATAAATTACAGGTTTAATGGTATCAATGATATATGCGGTGCCGGGTTAGCTTGAAGTTGATTTTTTTAATTGTCAGATCAAGTCCTGACTATTACAAATTAAAATAAAAACGTAGAGACACAGTGTTATGTGTCTCTACGTTATTAATACAATCCGGATTTTCGACAGAGATAAGGGACTTAGGCTTTTTCAGGTCTTAATTTCCTGACAACTGCGCCGGTCTGCCAGAGCTCTGATTCTCTCAGTTCTTTCAGCTCGATCTCCAGGTGTGCCCTGTAATCTGATCCACTGGTCTTCTCAAGAACAACCTTGGTTTCTTCTCCGGTTTTCACCCTTTCATATAATTCTTTGAAGACAGGCAGGTTAGCTGCTTTGAACCTAGGTCTCCAGTCAAGAGCTCCTCTTTGTGCAGTTGCACTACAGTTGGAATACATCCAATCCATCCCATTCTCATCAACAAGACGGATCAGGCTCTGTGTCAACTCTTCAACTGTTTCATTAAAGGCTTCCGACGGACTATGACCATTCTCACGAAGCACCTGGTATTGTGCATCCATGATTCCTGCGAGTGCACCCATCAGAACGCCACGTTCTCCGGTAAGATCACTGAACACTTCCTTTTCAAATGTGGTTGGGAAAAGATAACCTGAACCGATTCCAATACCCAGTGCGATAGTGCGTTCTTCTGCCCTGCCTGTATAATCCTGGAAAACAGCATAACTTGAATTTATTCCAGCACCGGCAAGGAAATTACGCCTTACACTCGTTCCTGAGCCTTTTGGGGCGACCAGGATCACGTCAACAAATTCCGGAGGAATAACCTGTGTTTGCTCTTTGTAGGTTATAGAGAAACCATGTGAAAAGTATAGTGCATCGCCAGCCTTAAGGCATGGTTTTAGCTTTGGCCATACAGCGCGTTGGGCAGCATCAGAAACAAGATATTGAATAACAGTAGCTTTTTCAGCTGCCTCTTCGATTGGGAAGAGTGTTTTCCCTGGCACAAAACCATCTTTTACCGCTTTATCCCAGTCCTGTTTAAATTCAGGAGCCTGTCCAATAATAACAGAAATACCATTATCTCTAAGGTTCAGTGCCTGGGCAGGGCCCTGTACACCATAACCAATAATAGCAATCACTTCATCTTTCAGCACTTCCTGTGCCTTTTTCAATGGGAACTCTTCCCGTGTTACGACATTTTCATTAACGCCGCCAAAATTTATTACAGCCATTTTATAAAATTAATTGTAGGTTAATATTTCTTCTTCCTTATCATTATGATATTGTTCCAGCTCCTTAAGGTAACTGGTTATTTCCTTGATCTGCTTGGTAAGTGCTATACGGCCGGATCTTGCAAACTGAAGGATTCCATAGGGCTCAAGTTCCCTGAAAAGCTGCTGGGTCTCCTGCTTGTGTCCGGTCTTTTCAACCACGATATATTCAGGCTCAATTGTAAGGATCCTCGCATTGAACTTCCTTATAAGACTTTCAACATCATCCCCATGGGCAAAGGCCTTGGTAGGAACTTTATAAAGTGCGATCTCCTGGTAAACAAGCTCGTCTTCAGTATGATAAAAGGCTTTAAGAATACCGATCTGCTTTTCAATCTGCTTTGTAACTGTCTGAACCATCGCCTCAGTTGTGGTTACAACGATCGTAAACCTGAAGATTCCCCTCACTTCGGATTCAGAGGTATTTAAACTGTCTATATTCAGGTGGCGCCTGGTAAAGATCACGGTGATCCTGTGAAGGAGGCCAATTTTATTTTCTGTAAATATTGTTAAGGTATATTCTTTTTTCATCGCTATGTTTTTTCAAAGGTTTATCAATCCAGGCGCATTTCGGAAACAGTACCTCCTGCCGGAACCATCGGGAAAATATTTCCCTCTTGCTGTACTTTCACTTCGAGCAGGAAAGGCCCGTCGACTGCCATTAAGTCTTCAAGTGCCTGTTTTAGGTCAGCCCTGTCACTGATCTGTTTTCCTGGAACGCCAAAACCTTCGGCGATCATGAGAAAGTTCGGATTTACCAATTCAGTGGATGCATATCTTCCCTTGTAGAACAATTCCTGCCATTGTCTCACCATTCCTAAAAAATTATTATTGAGCAGAATTATTTTAACCGGAAGATTGTATTGGGCTATTGTTCCAAGTTCCTGAACGGTCATTTGAAATCCTCCATCACCAACAAACACAAAAATAGGCCTGTCGGGTTTAGCCAATGCCACGCCCATTCCCGCGGGAATTCCAAATCCCATTGTACCCAGTCCACCTGATGTGATCCATGAATTTTGCTTTTGGAAACCATAATAACGGGCTGATGCCATCTGATGCTGACCTACATCAGTAACAACAATAGCCTCTCCTTTGGTTAATTCTGATAAGGCATTTACCACCTCTCCCATATGCATTTTTTCATCGGAGGGATGAATATCTTTACCGATTACTTTTTCAAATTCTATCTCCCTCAATTCGCTGAATGTTTCCAGCCAGGGGATATGCGAATTTGATTTGATCTTCGGAAGCAGCAATTCGAGTGCCTCTTTTGCATCAGAATTTATTGCAACATCGGTCTTAACATTTTTATCGATCTCAGAAGGATCAATTTCAATGTGGATCACTTTTGCCTGTTTTGCATAAGTATTTAGATTCCCTGTCACCCGGTCATCAAAACGCATTCCGATACCGATCAGCAGATCGCATTTGTTTGTGTTGATATTGGGAGCATAGTTGCCATGCATTCCCAGCATCCCTGCGTATAAGGGATGATTTGCAGGGAAAGAGGACAATCCAAGGAGCGTGCTGGCAACAGGCAACCCTGCTTTTTCAACAAAAGCTTTAAATTCTGCTTCGGCACCTGAAATGGAAACACCCTGTCCAAGCAAAACAAGAGGTCGCTGACAAGCGTTGATCAGCTCTGCTGCCTTTTCAATTTCGCTCATAAACGGCACAGGTTTTGGCACATAGCTCGTCACCCGTGTAGCAGGCTCATACTTGTACTCCAGCTCTTCATTCTGTGCATTTTTTGTAATGTCCAGAACTACCGGGCCTGGTCTGCCTGAATTGGCAAAAAAGAAAGCTTTGGCAATTGCCTCGGGAATCTCTTCTGCAGAAGTGATCTGGAAGTTCCATTTTGTAATAGGCATTGTAACACTTACAACATCAGTTTCCTGGAAGGCATCTGATCCAAGCAATCCGGCACCAACCTGGCCGGTTATGCAAATAAGCGGAGTAGAATCCAGCATTGCGTCTGCCAATCCAGTTACAAGGTTTGTTGCTCCGGGTCCGGAAGTTGTAAAACAAATTCCCGGCTTGCGCTTGATACGTGCATATCCCTGCGCTGCGTGTATAGCCCCCTGCTCATGTCTGACCATGATATGCTTTAAGCGGTCTTCATAATGATATAAGGCATCGTAGACAGGCATTATAGCGCCACCAATATATCCAAATATTGTGTCCACACCTTCTGCTAAAAGAGACCGAAGCAAAGCTTCTGCACCAGTGATCTTTTCAACTACAACCTTTTGTTCTGCTTCTTTGGATTTTGTTTTAGTTTCCATATTAATTTGAGTTTAGAGTTGAGAAGGAAGACACTAAAGATGCTGAACCAACTTCATCGGGCAATCCTCCATCTAATACATTCACTTTTTACCTTTTTACTTTATTCTTTTTACTTTAATCTTTTATAACCCTCACCGCCCCCTTATCTGCGGATGTAACCATCGATGCATACGCCTGCAAGGCTTTGCTTACATATCTTTCCCTGTTTGGCTTCCATCTGTCTTCAGAAGCATTCATTGCTTCACGCCGGGCTTCTAATTCCTTTTCCTCGATCAAAACGTTAATTGAACGGCCTGGAATACTGATACCGATCTTATCTCCGTCCTTTAACAATCCGATGGCACCCCCGTCAGCGGCTTCCGGAGATATATGTCCGATCGACAATCCGGAGGTACCCCCGGAAAATCTGCCATCTGTGATAAGAGCACACTTATTTCCCAGCTTTTTTGATTTTATATAGGATGTAGGATAAAGCATTTCCTGCATGCCAGGTCCACCTTTCGGCCCTTCGTATCTAATTACTACAACATCTCCTGCCTTAATTTTGTTCTTTAATATTCCTTCAACTGCATCATCCTGGGAATCGAATACTTTTGCAGTACCGCTGAAATTCAGTACACTTTCATCCACCCCGGCAGTTTTGACAATACATCCATCAAGAGCAATGTTTCCATACAATACTGCCAGTCCCCCGTCTTTTGAGTAGGCATGCTCCATATCCCTGATACAACCCTTGACCCTGTCGGTATCCAACTCCCTGAATTTTGAGTTCTGCGATCCCATTTTAAGGTTGAATTTTCCTGCGGGAGCTGCCCTGTAAACAATCTCTGCTTCCTCTTCGTGGACTGGATTCATAATATCATATGATTCAAGGGCCTGACCCAGGGTTTTCCCGTCAACCCTGGATACATTCTTTTTGATCAGTCCTCCACGGTCCAGTTCAGCCAGGATGCCCAGGATGCCTCCTGCCCTGTTCACATCTTCAACGTGGTACGAGGAACTGGGAGAAACCTTGCATAATACCGGCGTTTTCCGCGAAAGTGCATCCATATCCTTCATTGTAAAATCGACTTCAGCCTCATGTGCAACAGCGAGAAGGTGAAGGACAGTATTGGTCGACCCGCCCATGGCAATATCGAGGGTCATTGCGTTCTCAAATGCATCCCTGTTTGCAATAGACCTTGGAAGAACGGATTCATCCCCTTCTTCATAATATGCCAGTGTATTTCTAACCAGTTGAGCAGCTGCCTTATGGAACAATTCTTTACGGTAAGCATGGGTAGCCACGACGGTACCATTGCCAGGAAGTGCCAGTCCAATAGCCTCATTCAGGCAGTTCATTGAATTCGCCGTAAACATCCCGGAGCATGATCCGCAGGTAGGACAAGCTGCTTTCTCGACCCTCATAATCTTCTCATCGCTGATCTCATCATCAACAGCCATTACCATGGCATCCACAAGGTCAAGTTTCTGATTACCGTCACTCCCTGCTTCCATTGGACCTCCGGATACAAAAATTGTGGGAATATTCAGCCGCATTGCTGCCATGAGCATCCCCGGAGTTATTTTGTCACAATTGCTGATGCAGAAAAGTGCATCTACTTTATGGGCGTTAGCCATATATTCAATGCTGTCAGCGATCATGTCCCGTGAGGGAAGTGAATACAACATACCATCGTGGCCCATTGCAATGCCATCGTCGATTGCTATGGTATTGAATTCTGCTGCAAAGTAGCCCATGGATTCAATGATCTCCTTTACCTCCTGTCCTATGTTATGAAGATGTGCGTGACCTGGAACAAACTGTGTAAATGAGTTTGCAATTGCAAAAACAGGTTTGCCCATATGTTCTTCCTTCATTCCGTTGGCACGCCAAAGGCTTCTCGCCCCGGCCATCCGGCGTCCAACCGTAGTTGTATGACTCCTGTATATATTCTTCATTAAAAACCTTTATAAATGAGAAAAGCCATCCTCTTGTTGAGAATGGCTTTTATATTTTAATTATAGTCTATACCATTCTCATGCAGGAAAGCTCACGAGCACCACCACAAGGACCAGAATGATATGTAGACGATTCAACTTCATATGCTGTAAAACATGGGGTCAAATATAGAGATAAAATCAACACACAAAAACATTTTAGAAAAAAATTGTGAGATAATTGTGATTTTGGACCTGGAAGGGGGAGGATTGGAATGGTGGAAAAAAGGAAGAGTGGATATTCCATTACACCTGTAAGCCAATTAATTTCAATTATAATTATTTCCACAATTAAAGCAATGGCATTTTCTGCGGGAAATGAATACGCCAGGTCCAATTAACAGGGCACCAAGAATAACTGTTATTATTTGTACTATACTCCAGTTGTAATCAACTGCAGTACTCTTTATTACATTGTCTGATCCGCAAATTGGACAGATATACTTTACTGTTTCATTATTTTCCCGGATATAGTTATCAAGCAATTCTTCTTCCAGGTAGAATAAAAGCGGCCTGCTTCTAAAATATTTAAATATGTTGCCGTCATAATCAAGAAGTTCATACAAAAAATCTTTCCATCTGAAGACGAATTTATTCCGACGATATTCAATAAATTGTTTTTCGGTCTCAATGAATATAGCTGGGTTGTCGGCTATGCATTCTATTTCTTTAATGATTTTAGCCTCATCAAGGATCGACGGATTATCTCTGATTTGAATTCTTAATCGAATCAGACGTTCCTGACGAATAATTTCTTCGTCGAATACTTCGTATAGCTGATAAACACCCTCATCATCAACAAGGTAGTCGTCTTCTATCAAAGACAATACTTCTCTCGATTTATCATATAAAGCATCTGGCACTTTCAGTTTGACTCCACCAACTGCTTCTGCTCTGTAAGGATGAACAAGGACAATATTCTCGTCAAATATGTAGCTTTTTATCCCTTCCTTTTCAAGTCTGCCCCTAATAATATGGCAATCGACTGGAAGGATTGAACTATATATTGTTATTAATTGACTCACTTATCTCTCATGGGGTGAAAGCATAGAGCTACATTACTTCTGCAGGTATATTAATAAATATATCGATGACAATCTGCGCAGGCCATTTCTTTCCAGGCTTCATCAATATCGACCGGGTGTACAAATTCCAGGCTGTCATTAAACGTTGCTGCCATAAAATTGTCTTTTGAGCCCTGCCCGATGATTGTGTGACACAGGTTGCAATCCCTGGAGATAACCTTCTGATCTTCGGAAAAATGTTGCCCATTGTGGCATCTGAAACAGCCGTTGTAAACCACATGTCCGACATGATCGGGGTAATTGTCCCAGCTGGCTTTCATTCCGGGGAAATTATTTTTTGAATAGCCTTCCCAAAATCCATCTATAGTTTGAGCAAGTAACTCTGAATTTTCCTTGACCAATTCCGGGTAGTTTTGCTCAAAATATTCCCTGATCCTTGCTTCTATCTCTATTTTGGCTGTGTCTGCTGAAGGGTATTTTACATTGAGTACTTCCATGGCAAAGCCCTTTATCCCTGCCAGATCAGAAGAGATTTTTCCGGAAGCCATCAGCTTATCTGTAAATTCCTGCGGAGGAAGGAAGTGGTGCGATGGCCGGTTATGACAGTCCATGCAGTCCATTACCCTGATCTCCAAAGTATCAATTGCATCCTGATCTATCGATGAAAACATTTCCTTGTAAATTGTGGTGTCGCCGGTCGAAATATTTATAGCCCTGACCCATGGAATAAATTCCCTGTCGATCGCTTCAGCAACATATTCAATCTTAACATCACTGTTTATATGCCAGTGAATACCTTCAAGCTGTCCCTGTGCACTATGCTCCGCTCCTATCTTCATTTTGAGCTGAATGTTCCACTCGGTATTTGCCGAATCCGTTAAGAAGTGTTTTTCATTTTCTATCCGGTTTGAATAAAATTTTTGCGGCCAGTGGCAATTTTCACATGTTTCACGGGCAGGTCTCAAACTCTCTATTGGAGTTGGTATTGGCTGTGGATAAATTTTAGTCAAAACGGCATAAACCTGGTAGAGTCCGGTAATCTTACTTTTCACAAACCAATCCGCCCCTTCACCAACATGACATTCAACGCAGGTAACCCTCGCATGTGCCGAACCCTGGTAAGCGGTATATTCGGGCTCCATAACTTTATGACAAAGCAGGCCGCAAAATTCATTGGATTCGCTGTAATGGAAGGCCTTGTAACTACCTATTCCTGTTAGCAGAAGAAAAATGAATGTTCCAACAAGGAAAATCAGGATCCCGTTGAAATGCTGTTTGTTGTTCAGATCCAGCTTCATTCCACGCACATCAACACTCTCGCTTCCACGTTTTCTCTTCTTTGAATTACGAATCATTCCAACGGGGATCAAAATTAAACCGAGGATCAGGAAGATGGGTAGAATTATAAATATGAACAGGCCAAGATAAGATCCCCCTATGCCCAGGATCGACATCGCCAATAATGTGAAAACAAAGATTATTACTGCTGTTCCAGCAAGAACACTGCCAAGGATGGAAAGCGGATTGTAATAGGAATTTGGAAGTTTCATGGTTCCAACAGATGGTTTAGGTCTAAATTATAAAAACTCCCGATTTTAAAAAATTAAACAGGATTATTCATAATCGATATTAATAATTTGATGTCCAGGAATATAAAAATGCATTTAGTGAAAATGCCGGGGCATTCCTGACTGGCTTCAATACTTCGATGGAAAGACTGAATTAAAAATAAATATGCTTATAATCAGCTTCTATTTAATGTTCATAAACAGAACTTTAATAAAACTACCTTTTCACCAGTGCCCGGTTAAGATTTGTCTAACAGCATTTAATAGATTAATATACTTCATATTACAGCAGTATAAAAATTTTGCGA
>CAYSAH010000064.1:0-12668 GCA_964428945.1 uncultured Bacteroidaceae bacterium
GTTTTGTGCTAAACTAAGAAATTGTTGGTTTTATTTTTATAGATGCGACAGAACCTACTAAAGAGGAGAAATAGCGGAAGTGGGTGCCGTCCACCTCCGCCAAGCTTTTAGCATTACGGCAACTGCCTCATTCTATCAATCAGTCCTCACAAAAATACTATTCCAGCCCATCCCTTCGGACTTAATTTTTATGATATACATTCCCGCTGGCAGACTTTCCAGTGAAATTTTATGGAATTCCTTTGAAATATAGGGTATTTCGATGCTCAGAACTGTCCTTCCATCTGTGGATAAAATAGAAACGGAGCAATCTTTTTGATACATCCGGTCTGTAAATTGAACAAAGATCTCATCTCCGGCCGGGTTTGGATAGATCTTCAGTCCCTTACCGTAAATATCCTTTTCGACTCCCACTTCATTTTCTCCCTGGATAATAACTACCTCCTGCAATGGATTTACTGCATCGTAAGCATTCACACGAAGAACTCCCGAACGCTCATCATCGTTATTAAGTGTCAGAATTAGCGAAATTTTCCCATCCTCAACGCCTTTGCTTGTGCCAGCTTTGATTGAGAACCATTCACAGTCTGTTTTGCTAAACCAGTTCATAGGCAGGTCACACACGTTTTTGTTCTTCACATTGATATCAATGGAAGACTGGTTCCAGGCTACATACAGGGTATCGGGAACCTCCAGCTCAGGGACATTCAGCTTGTAATTGGCAGATATCCACGCATGATACAGCGGGTTCACATTAACCGAATTATAATATATCTCATCGGTACCAGCCAGGGTTGTAATCTTCCACTTATCGAAGAGATAAATACCATACTCCTCGGGAGCTGTGAAAGTTATTGTGCCAGCTGTTTTATTATAACTCCTGGTAAAATTCCCCCAGCCGTAAGTTTTACCATTAAGATCGGGGTGATTTACCGTAATAAGCGGAAGGAGTCCGTCTGAGCTGTTCACCAGTACATTAGAGAATTTTGTTGTTGCTTTGTAATCAATGTTCACCAGGAGCGTCAGGCTGTCAATGGATACTTTCATATTGGTCTGCTCCCCGGTATGAAGCGAAGTAATCAGTTTTATATCTGCCCATGCTGCAGGACGGGTAAATATCATCAGGTCTTCATCGCCTGCAACATTCAGAATTTTCCTTATCAGTGATTCACTGGCCAGGCTGCGCATAACCTTTATCAGGTTGCCGTTAAAGAAGAAATATTTCTCTGCCCAGCCCAGGGGGCTCATACTGCTCGTGTTGTAATAGACTGAAGCAGCATCGTTGTACTGACTAAACACGAAGTGTTTCCCTGTTGTGGGATGGATTAAAGCTGAGTTCCCCGAATGTGCCATAAGAAACATCAGGGTAGCATCCTCGAGGATTGTATCCTGGCTTATCTTCAGTTTATCCTGAAGAATGGAAATATCAGTGATCCGGCAATCCACAAACTGCCTTGGGATTTTCCCGGAGTTCCAGATATTGATCAGCAGCTCGCCGGAAGTATTAAGTTTCGACAATTGCTTTTCGCTTAGCGTATAGGTGATTGGTTCATTGAATTCTGTGTATGTTCCCTGATTGAAACTGGTATAGATCTCATCGGATATATTCTTTATCTGGTTCTCAAAAACCGGAAGAAGAGCACTGTATTGATCCGGTGAAAGATCTGAATCATGAACCGCCAGTGTGTCAAAACTTTCAAACAGAGGCTGCAGGTTCAGTGCAGCCGGATACGGCTCAAGGAACCTGTACTGATAAGCCATCGCCAGGTAATAATGGTAGCGTACCATTCGCTCCCAGGCTGTATTCTTCATCTCATTCAAGTAGGTCATGGCCCTCGGATCCAATACATTCTCATTGTGCAGAAGAATATCATCCATGGCATCACATACCAGCAGCATTTTAGTCAGCTCCGTTGGAATACGCGTAAGTTTCTGTGTATTAAAGGCCATTACCTCTGCAATTTCACCCTTCTTCATGGTCCAGGTTTCAACGGAATCTGCCCATTGATCAAGCAGGGGATACCCCCGTTTCAATTTCTCAAACTCTTCTCTTACTTTATCATCTGGTATTGATACTTTTTTCAGCGAGTTCCCAAGCCTTTGAAGATTCTCGGGAGATAAATTGCTCATCACCTGATCAGCAAGGTGTGCACCCTGTTTGTCAACCGGATCTATCAATGATGATGGTTCAATATCCGCTGCAAAACCCGATGCAATATTTGATACGGCGCTAAACAAATCTGCCTCCTCTGAGAAGGCATCTGATACTGCATTCCAGTTGTCTGTTGACAATGGATCCTCATAATCAAAATTGGCTGCTATCTCCAGCCCTGTTCCAATAGCCTGGGCAGCAGGGATGGGAATGCATTTTGCTACCTGCGCCAAAGTATTTCCGATACTTCGCATGATCCCCTCAAAGCTATTGGCCACATTGTCCTCAGCTTCTTCTATTAGGAATTGGATCTGCTGGTTGTAGAGAATTGTTAAACAATCCTGTTTTACACAGATCTCATTAAATTCATACAAGGCCGGTACAAACTCTTCATAGGCCTCTGCATAGTCTTCCTTCAGCCTGGTGATCTCACCAATAGCTTTTCCTTTTACCATGCTGGCTGCATCTTGTTTTTGTTCCAGGGTTTCAGCCTTTTTGTTCATCCAGTAATCAAGATAGAGTACACGGATGGCAAATTCGATCTCATTCTGGTAATTCTGAAGATTGGATTCAAAAGAAAGCAGTGGTGCCCATCCTTTGGGATTTCCAAAATAGTCGAGATTTGCATAAAGCTGCTCTCTCATTGCGCTGAATGAGTAATAGAGTTGATCCAGGTCCCGTCGTGTGACTGCATCCTTACCCCAATTTTCAGAATCCTTATAGGAATTGATGAGCTTGATGTATTTCGTACTTAATTCTTCAACCAGTGCCTCCTGTCCATAGATATAACATTCCCTGGCATACTGCAGCATGAATCTTACAGCATGCGGATGAAGCCAGGTATACCAGTTCGTTTCAAATTTAAATTCTCCCTGTTTCCCGCGTGGTCCAAGCGGCATGTTTTTCCAGTCTGTGGGTGTTCCATATGCACCTCCTTCAAGATTTACCAGTTGTTCCAGGTTATTATTTGAATAAACATCTCCTCCGGCTCCACCACCGCCGGGTGCAGAGAAGTTATCTGTATTTGGTATCATAAGCGAAGGGCTTCCCTGACCGCCATTTATATAAAACCGGATGTGATGCCCCGGTGCAGAAAGCTTTTTAAAATAACAATGGAATTCAGCAGCATCCAGGCCATTATAATTAGGCACTACCGGGGTTCTGGGGGTGGTATTTATGGAGGCAATAATATTTTCTGAATCTTCAAATATCAACTCTTCACAATAGATATTCACTGCAGTTTGAGGAAGATGTATTGTATCGCGAATGATTAGTTTTGTGGCAAAGATGTTCAGTTCCTGCAGGTTGGAAAGATTCTGATATGTGAAGGGAATGTTCCCGTCCATGAAAATGATTGATTTCCCGATCATGTTTATCTTTAGCACAGAGTCTTCCCCATTGAAGTTCATTGAACCTCCCGGCAGATGTGTTTTTCTGATAAGAAGGGTATCACTGAATTCCATATCCTTCATGTAGGTGATCAGGTTTTGCTCTGAATGGATTACAGGTACCGGGTTGAACACAACACGCTGGGTGAGGGTATCTGTTCCGTTAATGGCGCTGAAATCGATTTCAAAGGAGGAAACATCTGAATCAAGCGGAGTATAAGAAAATACGGCCGATTGCTTTTCTGATTCAAGTGCCAGGGTGGTGTCGAGCCTGTTCCAAACCTGATATAAATAATGTGCTTCCGGATGATCTTCCCAGTAGAACCGGAAACGGCAATCTGTACCATACTGGACCACTTTATCATTGATCTCTCCAAGCTTATAGGTGTTGAGGGAATCAGCAGGCATCCATAAATTGTTTCCAAAACCGGTAAACTGGTTATCGGCAGAAACATATGCTTGTCCGGCTGTAAAGCTAATTATGGGGGAATCGGTTCCGCCCCCGATGACAGGGATTGCAGAATTCCAGACCTGTGCGTCCAGGGATGTAATAATTCCGCACCCTAACATTAACAATATTAATAGTTTCTTTTTCATTTCAAGTATTTTTCAGGTTATAAAAATCAACTGTTGCACCTTAATACTTGATTATATAAGTCACATAAGCATTTTTTGAATGGGTTTCTGAAGAGGTTCTGGCGGCCCGGGAAAGATCAAAATCAACCCTGTTATAGTTATCACTCTGTCCTGATCCAATTCCGGTACTTTTATACACCCAGGTTTGCACAAAAGGTCCTGTTGACGACCCGTGAATGGCTGCATAGGTATCAAAGTCCCCGATTACTCCGGTTACGTTCTGCATAGCATCCATCTGATAAGAACCCACGCTGTTCCCAATAGCTCCTCCGGTAAGCCTGCTTATCCTTGTTGCAGAATCAGGATCGGCAAAGCCATCATCGCTTGCTCCACTAACCCCTCTGAGTGACACTCCACGCAGATCAGGAACATTGAATGTGCCTGCCGATGAACTACCCCAGTTGGCCCCTATCACATTGTATAGGTTCATATATTCGGACTGGTTGTATTCGGAGCCATCGCAGAGCAGCCATCCGACCGGAATTTTATCCTCAGCTCCGGCAAAAGGGATAATGGCTCCTGCTGGAAATTCAATATGAGCCGAGAGTGCCACTTTGGCTACCTCTGCCACAGGAACACCCAGGATCGCAGATTCGCTCAGGACATTTCCGCCATCCTCAGAAACTCTTAAAATGGTTTCATTTAAAGCGGTTGAATCGGTATTTAGGAAGAGTGAAGAAGAGAATGATTGCTCACTCGCTCCCTGACCCACAACAATTGTAAATGCACCGAAATCATTTGTAGTGACCGAATGGGTTTCGGAGTACACAGTTACATCATTTTGTACTAATTCAACAAGCAGGTTGATATTCTCATTGTCTCTTAATGATCCATCAGCATCGCGTAAAACGGCCTGGTAGGTAAATCCTGATTGGGCATGAAGCATCCCTGAAATCATCATAATGATGACAACGAATAAAAATGTTTTTTTCATGACTGGGTTGTTTGTTGTTGAGGTACAGAATAAATCTTCAAAAAGCAGATAATACTATTATGTAACATAATAGCATGATGAGAGGTTATAATGAATAAAATTAAGGGGAATTTTAATACGTGTCAATGAAAATATGATATTTTACCTTCCTAAGGAGGTGCGATCTCCACCAGGCCGATGACTTTGTTTGCTTCCCCCTGTTTATGAGTTTCTCCAGAGAGGGGTGATGAAGAAATCTAAAATCCTTATCTCACTGAAAGCATTACAGTTATCCGAAAAGTGGAATAGAACATCTGATAACGAAATCCTTTATCCCATATATTAGTTCAAACATTACTGAACACAGTTATGGGAACAGTGCGAGTAGTATTACGAAAAGGCAGAAAGCATAAGGATGGCAGATATCCATTAGCTATCAGATAAACATATAATGAAAAAACCCAGTCCGGTTTACCATGTCCAGCCGATTTTGATAGACCACCATCTCGTTTTGAATAATTGACACCTGCATTTGAATCACGATTCCGGTGCAGGATGGTCAGTGTCTCCGTTTTTTCCGGCATTGGAACTTACAATGAACTAAAATGTGAAGTAAATGGAGATTTTCTTTGTGATACAGATGCAGTGCCAAATACTGAAAATCAGACTTACATATCAGTAGATTCAAATTGCAGTTATTATGGAAATGGTGTCGATCTTGGGGAGATTACCGGGCCCCTCCAACGATTTGTTATTTAGTTGCAAAAACTAAGCCGGGACGCACAATCGCATGGAATTTGTACCTTTATATCTGAAAAAATTAACAAACATGACCTTAAACTATATAACATGGGATATTGATCCCGAAATCTTTCATATTGGAGGACTCTCCATCAGGTATTACGGACTGCTTTTTGCCTGTGCTTTTTTATCAGGTTACCTGATTTTTACACGTGCTTTGAAAATAAGGAGACTGGATGCTGAAATGACCGATCAGCTTTTAATTTATGTTGCTGTTGCTGCTATTGTCGGGGCCCGCCTGGCACACTGCCTGTTTTATGAGCCCGGGTTTTACCTGAGCAATCCTTTGGAAATTCTAAAAATCTGGAAGGGGGGACTCGCCGGACATGGGGCAGCCATAACTGTACCTCTTGCACTTTGGTTATATGTCAGGAGGTATAAACTCTCCTTCCTCTGGCTTATCGACAGGATCGTTATTGTTGCGGCATTGGCAGGGGCATTCATCAGAACGGGAAATCTTTTTAATTCAGAAATCTATGGAAAACCAACGGACCTTCCATGGGCGTTTTTATTTGTCAGAGACCTGGTTCATGACCCAAACACCGGGGCTGTAATACCAAATGTTCCAAGTCATCCGACCCAGATATACGAAGCCTTAAGTTACCTTTTGATCTTTTTTGCGCTCTTCTTCTTTTACAGGGCTAAGAAAGAAAAAGTCCGTGACGGTTTCATTTTTGGGGTATTCCTGGTAGCCCTTTATCTTGTCCGCTTCTTTATTGAATTTATAAAGAATGACCAGGTTGGTTTTGAGAATGGAATGATGTTGAATATGGGTCAGTGGCTAAGTGTTCCTTTCATCGTGCTCGGCATAACAATTATAATATGGACCAGACAAAAACCTAAATACTTTTCAAAAACCCCGATACCTGTCAGGAAGGAACAAGCGGAAAAGAAGAAAAAGTAAAGCAAAGAAGATCTCAAAATGGAGCCAGGAAACCGGCTCTTTTTTTTGTACCTCATATTAAAAGGATAAAAGTACCTGGAAGGAG
Source organism: uncultured Bacteroidaceae bacterium (assembly GCA_964428945.1). Classification (GTDB taxonomy): domain Bacteria; phylum Bacteroidota; class Bacteroidia; order Bacteroidales; genus M55B112. The sequence continues at coordinate 6,880 of CAYSAH010000064.1, forward strand.
TATATTAGTCCCTGAAATAGATGTTTGGTAACAAGCCACGGTCAGGGGAATCCCTGGACAGGTTTATTCAGTAACATGACCGACTGTTTTACCCTGGTGCCTCCCTTCGCTTAAGCTTCGGCAGGCGGGGATGGGAACGTTCCTTTGTATTTAAGCTTTTGATTTTTAAAACAGTCTGCACACGGGATTTATAAAAATGCTCACTCCCTGCTGGAATTCAAGTCCCGGCATATAAAACTTCGTCTCCAATTATTTTCATTGAACATCCCCCATTATTCCAAGCCTGTCATTTGTTCATCACCTAAAACAATAGATCAACCTGCAATGCAGTGAAATTGAATGAAAGTATTGGGGGATGTCAAATTATTTTCAGCATTGCTATTTTTAAATGTAATTTGTATATTTACAGTGTTTGCAACCGATTGCATTGCAGGGATGGAGTGGATCTGAGAAGAATGAGTTTTTCCTTACCGGAAGATTTAAATTCATGATCAGGAAAGAAGGGGTGTACTTATAGAAATTATTCTCAATGGCAGATACTTTGGACTCAGGTATTGATACGATATATGAAGAATCTACAACCAACTAAATCGATTAAAATGAAAAAAAACAGATTGCTAAAAGTGGCAAGCTTTCTTGTTCCACTACTACTATTTTCTGTCATGGGCTTTGGCCAGTCAATTGATGTACATGGCACAGTTAAAGACGTGACAGGTGAACCAATTCCGGGTGCTACGGTTTTCGTACAAGGGACCAATCAGGGAACCACTTCAGGTCTTGATGGCACTTTTACGCTTAATAACATCAGTCAGGATGGTATATTGGTTTTCTCTTTTATAGGGTTGAAAACTGAAGAAGTGGCCGTTGACGGCCGCTCCGAGATCCAGGTTGTGCTTTCCGAGGACATTTCGAGCCTTGAGGAAGTTGTGGTCGTCGGATATGGAACCCAGCTGAAGGAAGCTGTAACAGGATCAGTTGCAACCATTAGCGGAGATGTGATGCGCGATGTGGCATCGTCAAATATCACAACTTCACTGCAGGGCCGCCTGGCAGGGGTAGAGATGTCGCAAACATCCTCCAAGCCTGGTGCCACAATGCAAATCCGCATAAGGGGCACACGCTCACTGAATGCAAGCAACGACCCCCTGGTGGTACTTGATGGTATTCCTTTTGCAGGTTCTATAGGCGACCTCAACCCGAACGACATCCTGAGCATCAATATCCTTAAGGATGCATCGGCAACCGCTATTTATGGTTCCCGTGGTGCCAACGGCGTTATACTGATCACTACCAACAAAGGGAAATTGGGACAGAAAGCACGCTTAAGCTACAACAGTTATTATGGCATCAGAAATGTTTTTGCCCAATATCCTATGATGAACGGGACTGAATTTGCAGCGCTTCGTGCTGCCGCAGGACAATTCACAAACTCCCTGGACGAATCCGATGATGTGAATACCAACTGGCAGGACCTCTTATACAGAACCGGAGTTGTAAACAGTCATGACATTGGTGTATCAGGTGGTACTGAGCAGGGTACATACAATTTTGGAGTTGGCTATTATAAAGACGAAGCCGTTCTTCCGGGCCAGGACTACACCCGTTTTTCAATACGGGCCTCAGTCGACCAGAATTTTGGCAAATACATACGTTTTGGTTACACTTCAAACAACAACTATTCAGTTACCAATGGCGATGACCTGGGCATCTATGGCAGTTTAAGTAATTCGCCTCTTGCCAGTCCCTATAATGCCGACGGCACCTTGAAAAGAACCGTTATGTTACCGAGTGATGAAATGTGGGTGTATACAAGGGAATCTATAGCAGCATTGGGCGACAGCTGGATCAGTCAGAAAAAAGCCTATGGGTCCTACAATAACATTTATGGAGAGGTGAAGATACCGGGGATTGAGGGACTTAAGTATCGCATAAACGTTGGATTGAACCTGCGTGTAACCAATGATGGCAGCTACAGGGGGCAGGGGGTATTCAGTACCACACTCGACAACCCTTCAACTGCTTCCATAGGCAATTCACTGGGTACAAACTGGGTTATTGAAAACCTGCTGTCTTACGACCGCACTTTCGCCGATAAGCATCGTGTGAATTTGGTGGCCCTGTATTCTGCAGAACAAAATACTTATTATGGTTCATACATTACTGCCAAGGAAATACCATCCGACCACTTTCAGTTCTATAACCTCGGACAGGCTTTAGGTGAAATTACAATTGATCCGAACGACCAGGACTACTGGCAGAGTGGTTTGATATCCTATATGGGACGGGCAATGTATTCCTACGACAACCGCTATATGCTTACAGCTACGGTCCGTGCCGATGGTTCTTCCAGGCTTGCCGATGGTCACAAGTGGCATACCTATCCTGCAGTATCAGCCGGTTGGAACCTTTCCAACGAGGCGTTTATGGAGAATGTTTCAGTGATCAATATGCTGAAGCTTCGTGCTGGTTACGGACAAACTTCAAACCAGGCCATTGATCCTTATGCTACACTGGGCCGCTTAACCATCAGTCCCTATAACTTTGGGGAAACATATTCTGTTGGAACTTATGTTACCGAACTTCCCAATGAGAATTTAGGGTGGGAATACTCAATCACATATAACTATGGTGTGGATTTCGCCTTATGGAACAACAGGTTGTCAGGTACGGTTGAATACTATATACAGAACACAAAGGACCTTCTCCTCAGCCTTAATCTTCCAAGTACCTCTGGTGTAAGCAGCTACTGGGCAAATATCGGGGAAACCCAGAACAAGGGGATCGAATTCTCCCTTCAGGGTATATTGCTTGAGAACCTCAATGGATGGTCCTGGGATGCGGGCATCAACCTGTATTCAAACCGCAATGAGCTTGTTGCACTTGCTTCAGGACAGGACAGGGATGAAGCCAACTGGTGGTTCGTGGGCTACCCTATCAATGTGATTTTCGACTACGAGAAGATTGGATTATGGCAGGAAACCGACTCTCTTATAAATGAATATGAAGCCACGGGAGAACCAGGGATGATCAGGGTAAGGTATACAGGAGAATACGATGAGGAGGGTTTACCAGTAAGGAGGATCGGTGCTGATGACAGGCAGATACTGAGCGTGGATCCTAAACTCCAGGGCGGATTCAACACCCGGATCGCGTATAAAGGACTTGACCTGAGCATCGTTGGTGCCTTTAAAAGCGGAGGAATCCTCATCAGCACCCTTTACTCTTCAACAGGTTATCTTAACATGATGAGCGGACGGAGGGGGAACGTAAAGGTGGATTACTGGAAACCGGATAATATCGACGCAAAGTATCCGGCACCCGATGGCCCAAAGAGCAGCGACAATCCAAAGTATGGAAGTACCCTGGGTTATTTCGATGCATCCTACCTGAAGATACGTACCATATCTCTTGGTTATAACCTTGAACAGTCGGCCTGGATGAAGAATTCTGGTATTGATAAGCTTCGGCTTTATGTAACCGTGCAGAACCCCTTTGTGATGTTCTCACCCTTCCACACTGAAACAGGTTTGGATCCTGAAACCAACTCTTTCGGGAACGAGAATGCCGCAGTAACAGGCTTTTACCAGCAGCGTTTGCTGACCTTGGGGACCAACACTCCATCAACGCGGAATTACATGATCGGTATCAATTTGACATTTTAAACTGGATAATTATGAAAAATATACATAAAAAAGCAATAATAGTAACAGCTGTGATGGGCTTGTTCCTGGGATCCTGCTCAAATATCCTGGAGGAAAACCCTCGCAATATATATGAACCCGGTTATTTCGAAACCGAACAGGGAGTATATGGCGGATTAACTTCCTTATATGCACACCTGCGCAGTATATACGGACAAGCTTACTACTTTAATGCATGCCTTACAGGTACGGATGAAGCTACCTGGGGTCAGAGCGCTGATGCTAACTTCCTGGATATGGACCTTAACCGTGAAGGATCCATTACTCCTTCCACCAGCCGTTCCGATGTGCTGTGGAATGCTGCATTTCCCAATATCAACACCGCGAGTGGTATTATTGAAAATGCTTCTGCTGTCGGGATTCCCGATGCACTGGTTGCAGAAGCAAGGTTCTTCCGCGCTTTCGACTATTTTATGCTTGTGCAGACTTTCGGTGGCGTTCCACTGGACCTTGGCTCTGGAGAGCTGGCGTTCAATACAACACCTGCAAGGGTCTCCGTGCGTAACACGGTGCCCGAGGTTTATACAAAGGGTATATTCCCCGACCTGCTCAAGGCAGTTGATGATCTGGATGAAAATCCAAGGGTAACCGGTGGACTCGCCAAGACAACAGCACGCCTCTTCCTGGCAAAGGCTTACCTGACCTACGGATGGTGGCTGGAGAATCCTAAAAACAAACCGACATATCCCCTCGCCGACAGGGTTGACCCGGACGGTCATGATGCACAGTGGTATTACCAGCAGGCTTATGATGTGGCTGTTGAAGCCATCGACAATCCAGGCCCATATGGTCTGCAGCCTACATTTTATGATGTAAACCTGGCACAGAACGACCGCAACATCGAGCAACTGCTGTACGCCGACCACACTGAGTTCAGTGAATACTATAACGGCGGAAGCCTTGAATATGGAACTGGTGGAGCACCGGATAATTTTGCTTACTGGATGCTTAACTGGAACCAGTACGTTATAAAAACCCCGTCAACCGCCGATGGTACCGATATTAACCCTCTCGTGCGTGTGGCACTCCAGGAATATGGCCGCCCATGGACACGTATGGCACCGCCGATCGGGGTCATTGAAACCACCTTTGCCGATAAAACCAATGATTCACGGTATGATGGAACCTTTACAACGGTTTTCCGTGCCAATTGGCCGGCAAACCCCGACTATAAGGATGTGGAATCTGTGGATGGAGCAAATTCATTGCCGATCGAACCAGGCGACCCCGTCATATCCTTCCTGCCTGATGATTCACAGGCAGCATCGATTAATTGGGACCATGCTGAACTGGCTGATGTTGCAGGAGGAGGAATACTCCCCGGAAGAGCTGATTATGTCAGGACTCCGCGCACCACCAGCAGGCTTGTTTATCCTACTCTGTGGAAACTTGGAGGTTGGCGTACCGATACAGGCGATGGAATCGGACAACCAAATGCAGGACATACCCGTCCCTTCATTATTGCCAAATTCTCAGAGCTCTATTTAGTTGCAGCAGAAGCCGCAGTGAAAGGAGCAAGTACAACAGCCGGAAAAGATGCAAGGGAGCTGATAAATGTTCTTCGTGCCCGTGCCGGGATCTGGGTATATTCGAACGCCGACAGGGCTCCGAAAGTTGAAGATAACAGTGCAGCTATGGTTGCAGCAACTCCCGCCACAATAACCATTGATTATATCCTCGAGGAACGATCACGCGAATTGTACGGCGAAGGTTATCGCTGGTTCGACCTGGTGCGGACACAAACCTGGGAAGAAATCGGGGGAACATACGAGATATGTGGACAATACTTCGGTGATCATACTCCGGTTTCGTTTACCCGCTTTATTGATGATTACCTCTACCTGAGGCCAATTCCGCGGGGACATATGGATGGATTGGAGATTTCCGATGAAGAAAAAGCTGCCTATCAAAACCCGGGATACGAGTAATCCTGCTGATTAAGATGAACTGAATGAGGCTGTCTCAAAAGTCAAATTGACTTTGAGACAGCTTACAGATTGTAAGACATACTGGGGCGTGGCCCCATACCCCAGTTACTTTTTTTGCTTGAACAAAAAAAGTAACCAAAAAAATTCAAGAACGATTTAA
>CAYSAH010000065.1:0-12532 GCA_964428945.1 uncultured Bacteroidaceae bacterium
TGCCTGAGAGGTTTTGGAAGTTACTGTTCCGGTGGGATTGAAATCCACAGTCCCATGGCCATTGTTATCCTTGGTGGCCTGATCACTTCAACTCTCCTGAACCTGATCGTTATTCCATCTGTTTATTTCCTTATTGAAAAAAAGCAAGCATGAGAAACATAGAAATAATAGTTTTTCTCCTGGTGTTGGCATTTGAAACAACGGCTGCCCAGGAAGCCCAGTTGAGCGGGAAGATACCGGACCATACTGTCCAGCTGTCACAGGACAGTTTATTTAAAATTGTTGAGGAAAACAACACTGCACTAAAGGCTGCATCAGGTCTTTTGGAATCTTCGATCTTGCGAGCCCGAACAGGGAATACTCCATCCGATCCTGAAGTTGAATTTGGCTTCCTCGCGGGTTTCCCATCAACTGTAGGTGATCGTATCGATTTCCGGGTAATGCAGGAATTTGATTTTCCAACAGCCTATCTGCATATGTCCAGGGCAAAGGATTTGAAAATTGAAGAAGCCGAATTGTTGTATGCCTTAACACGTCAGGAGATTCTGTCGGGGGCAAAGCAACTCTGGATCGAGCGGATATACCTTAACAGGCTTGATCTCTTGCTGTCGGAGCGACTCGTGAAATCCGAACGATTGCTTTCTCATTACAGGAAGATGGTTGAAACAGGGGAGGCAGGAAAACTTTCGCTGAGCCAGGTGAATCTTCATGCAGTGGCCCTTAGAGGTGAAATGGAGCAGATCAAAGGAGACATAAAAGGAAATAGCGAGGCAATGATAGAGATCACAGGGGGTAAAATTTCAGAGACAGGATCCACAGTTTTTCCTGAGTCTTTCCTGCCTGAAGAGGAAATCATTCGTGAAGCTTACAGGCAGAGTGCTGAAATTGAGTATTATTCAAGTGAGGCAGATTTAAAAACTGTGGAAAAACAGCTTGCCCTGAGCCAGGCTCTTCCAAAATTTAAAGCAGGGTATTATTCTGAAACATTAATTGATCAGCGATTTAGCGGAATTTCAGTTGGACTTTCCATTCCCTTGTGGGAGAACTCGAACAGGGTTAAATATGCAAAAGCCGGAATGAACCATGCAGCTGCAGATGCCGATCGTTACAGAAGCAAGCAGAAGATGGAACTGGCGCAAAAGCTGGTCAGAATGGAAACGCTGCTTCAGCAGGCCAATGCACTCAGGGAGGCACTGTCAATGGTTAACGATGATGAACTACTGGGCATGGCGTTGGAGATGGGAGAGATAAGCCTTTCGGAATATATTTTTGCTTCTGATTTTTATTTTCAGAATGTTAAAAAGCTCCTGGTGTATGAAAGGGACATGCTGCTGCTCGAGGCGGATATGATGAAGGTGTTTTATTAGAAGGAAAGAATCTTTGCGAAGCTGTTCTATGTACCAATTTAATTTTTCTCAATTTCACTCTTCGATTTCAGCAATCTTGCAAAGAACCGATAAACCAAGTAATTTGCACCAAGAAGATTCGTGGTTATACATAAATTGCACAAATGAAAAGACGAAATTTCATTGTAAAAACCGGGCTTTGTATAGTTGGTACTCAGCTGCTGCCCATGAACACCTTTGCCTCCGTGGGACAAAAAGGGAAGGTTCGCCTCGGTGGTCCTATTTTAGAAGAAATCAGTGGCCCGGATGAATGGATCAATACGCTGAAAAAGAATGGATACAGGGCTGCCTATTGCCCGGTATCACCTGGTACCTCAGCCGATATTGTGAGGAAATATAAAGAGGCAGCCAATCAAAATGATATCCTTATTTCGGAAGTGGGCGCCTGGAGCAACCCGATCAGTCCGAAAGAATCGGAGGCAAAAGCAGCAATACAAAAGTGCATTGATTCTTTGGACCTTGCTGAAGAGATCGGAGCCTGTTGCTGCGTGAACATAAGCGGATCCAGGAACCCTGAATACTGGGCAGGGCCTCACATGGATAACCTTTCGGATGAAACATTTGACCTTGTGGTTGAATCTACCCGGAAAATCATTGATGCGGTAAAGCCTTCACAGACCTTCTTTGCACTGGAAGCTATGCCCTGGAGTTTTCCGGATTCAACAGAAACCTATTTGCAATTGCTGAAAGCCATTGACCGCAAAGCTTTCGGGGTTCACCTTGATCCCGTTAACATGATCCGTAGTCCACGCGAATACTTCTATAACGGAGCATTGATCAGGGAAATGTTCAGTAAAATGGGACCCTATATTAAAAGCTGTCATGCCAAGGATATCATCCTGCGGGAGGATAATTACATTCCCCAGCTTGATGAGCTCAGACCCGGCCTCGGCAAGCTTGACTATAAGGTTTTTCTCATAGAATTATCAAAGCTGAAGAATGTGCCTCTCATGATGGAACATTTAAATACAACGGAAGAATATGCTTTGGCCGCCTCTCATATCAGGAGTGTAGGCCTGGAAGCCGGTTTAGAATTCTAGGTTTTTCCAATCTGTGAAAAGGCCTCTTAAATATATTTTCATGGACACTGAAACAATACCAGGGTCTGCCATATTCTCCTGCTCCATCAGGATATTCAAGATAGCATTCTCCCCCCTGTCAGGGCATGCTGCTCGACTTAGCTTTCGTACGGTCATACTTGCAGCATCCGGGTAGTTTAGTGTAAACCGCGTCCTCTGCCTTATGTTTGTCTGTATCGTGGCCAACCTTTGCAACGGCCATATCAACTGTATTCACATTGGTTTTAGATTCATCAAAAGAGACTTCCAGCATTTTGGTATCCTTGTTCCAATCTGCAGCGGTAACACCATCAACACTTTTTGCGGCATTTTCGATGCGGGTTTCGCACATTCCACAATTGCCATATACTTTGAATTTCTCTGTCTTCGTTTGTCCAAAGACACTTGTAACACTTAGAAAGGCTACTACCAAAGCTGTAACTACTGTTTTTGTTTTCATAATTGTAAAATTTTAAAAGATTGAATAGGTGGTCATTTCGTTTATTGACCAGTTTATTATTTAATAATTTCTATGTTTTCCCCGCAATTGAGCATTGCATTTCCAAAGTAGGGGTTTCTAATTTCTTCTGTTTCACTCAACCAGTAGGCTCCTTTATCATTGTCTGCCATGGGGCAAAACTGGTAATGTGCAGCGCCTTCCTTAAGGCCAAATGTTTTTAAAGTTTTATAGAAGGTGAGATTGTACAAAGCAAATGCTTTTCGCTGGGCCTCTATATCCTCTGATTGTTGCATGTAGGCCAGCTGATTCTTGAGAATTTTCATTTGTTCCATCCATGTCAAGTGGGCTTCGCCTTCCAAAAGTGTCATATCTGTCTTTTTTATTTCTGCCAAAACCTCTGAAGCCTTTTTACCAACCAGTGCGGGATCAGAAGCTACAAAAGCATTTTTCATAATGAGGTATGACTCATAAACATCGGTTAATTGTTCTTTAAATTTTCTGGAGATATTAATAGACTTGGTTTCAATGCTTGTTTCCCTTTCTGAGGGTTCCTCCTTATTTTTCATTTCGGGTCCATCAAGATAATGACCTGTTATTGATTGGTCTCTCTGCGGGCTCATCATACTGGGTTTTCCTGCGAGTTGTGCCGCAGCATCTATGCTGAATGTCCCGTTAACTGCAATCTCCTCACCTTCTTCAAGGCCATTTTCAATGATAAAGCTTTCGCCCAGGGATGGGCCCAGGGTCACTTCCCGCATCCTGAAGTTCACACCCTGATCTGTAATGTTTTTAACATATACCAACGAGCGCTTTCCGGTCCACATTACTGCAGTCTTTGGAACAATGATTTTATTTCCTTTACTTGACAAGTTGGCGTTGACAATTCCCGAAGTGAACATTTCCGGTTTAAGCTTTAAATCAGGGTTATTGAAGTCAACACGCGCCCTGGCAACCCTGGTCTTTGGGTCAATAACAGGGTCTATAAAACTTATGTTTCCTTCAAAAGATTCACCAGGAAGGGAAGCCGCAGTGAAGGAGACCTTATCTCCCATTTTTATCCAGGGGATGTCCGATTCATATACATCGAACAGTACCCAGATTCTTGAAAGGTCGGCGATTTCATAAATAGCTTCTCCTTTTTTGATGTAATCACCCAGTTTTACCTTTTTTTGTGTAACAATACCCGAAACATCAGCTTCAACATTGAAAGATTCCCGGGCTTCCCCACTGGTTAAGATTTCCACGATCTGTGCATCTGATAATTTCCAGTTTTTCAATTTTTCCTTTGCTGCAGAGAAGAGTTCCGGTTGATCCTCCCGAATCTTCTGTGCTTCTAACAATTCTTCCTGGGCAGTGACCAGGTCTGGTGCATATATGGAAGCAATAATTTCACCTTTTGTAACAAATTCGCCCGTAAAATTCACCATCAATTTTTCCACTCTCCCCGGAAGGTGTGAGGATTGAGAGAACACAAGTCGCTCATCCACCTTTACCTTTCCGTTCAGTCGAACTGACCTTTCCGGGGCCATTGTTGCAACACTGGCTGATGTTACTCCGGCCAACTGCATCGCTGTGGGCGACATACCAATAGCCATGGGATCCAGGTCACTTTCATGCACATTATCAATTGGAATCAGGTCCATGCCGCAAATAGGGCAGTCTCCGGGTTCATTCTGTCGAATTTGAGGGTGCATGGAACAGGTCCAGATCGTTGCAGGACTGTCAGTATGGATATCCCCGCTTATTTCAGTCCCATGCTTGTGTTCTTCCAAAGTTTGGTGCGACTGCCCGCCGAAGATCAGTCCGCCGAAGATCAACCCGAGAATAAGTGCTGAAATGCTGTACATTATTATTTTTCTGTTCGTTTTCATCTTAGTATTTTTTTGCCGTTAAGTAATTTATTTTGGCAATTGCCAGCTGGTATTGTACCCAGGCCGTAGCCTTCATCTTCTCATATTTCAACAATTGCTGCTCCATGCGCAATACCTCTTCAAACTCCTTACCCGCATTGCTGTATGCTGAGAATAAAAGATCAAGGATCTGCCGGGATTCCTCTGTTTGTTGTTGATAGAGCTGAAGCAGTGCAAACTGCTGTTGTATTTCAAACCATGCCATCTCATAGCTGGAAGTTAGGGTATTGCTGTATTCCTTTTTTTGAAAGGCATAACTCTCCTGCATCATTTGTGTCTCCATTACTGAAGCGGCGTACTTTTTCCTGAAAACAGGGATACTAACTGATAACATTGGCATCAGGATATCTTTGCCATTATCTGGAACAACCATGTCGGTCCTCTCGCCCACGATCACATAGTCAAATCCAAATCCTAATTTTGGGAGCCCCTGCCTGTAAGCTGCCTTTTCGCTTGCCTTGCCCGCCTCAATTTTAAGGTCCAGTGCACTCAATACAGGGTTATCGTTCAGTAAAGAATCTTTACGGATGAGTTCAGGTAAAGTCCCGGTTCTTAATGAATCATCCAGAAGGATCTCTTCATTTTCATTCCTGTTCAGCAGTTTGTTAAAAGTGGTTTGCAAGGGTTTGACTTTTTGTTCAAGGATTTTAAGATTGGTATTTGCTTCCTTTAACATAATATCAACGCGGAGCACATCTGTCATCGGGCTGCTGCCACTTATAAACCTTGAATTGGCAATTGTTTTATAGGATTCAAGGTTCTCAACATTCTCCTTTTCGATTGCTTTCCATTGCTCCAGTTCAAAAAGGGGATAGTAGGCTGCGGCTACCTGGTAATACAATTTGTTCTGAGCATCAAGGAAATCCTGGTATTTAGCTTCCGCAATCAATGCTGCCGTTTCGCCCTGGGCCTTCAATGTTCCAAACCAGGGAAACATCTGGGTCAGCGAGAATTTGGCCCGTTGAGGACCAACTCTTGTCTCTGCAGGGGAAATGAAATATCCGAAAGAAATTGAAGGATCAGATAATGTACTGACTTGTGGCACTTTTTGCAGGGCAGCCTCAAATTCCTTGTATTTGGCCTGTAATCCAGGATTATTCTCTGCAGCAGTTTTGAAATAGTCCTCTGGTGTTTGTCCCCTTGCATGTATAGTGGAGATAAATAAAAGGAACAGAATGAATCTATATTTTCGCATGATTACATTTTATTAAGTTTTCGTTCTTCCCGGAAACTGTAGATAACCGGCACAATAAAAATGCTGATCAGCGCTACGGCCATTCCTCCGAAAGATGGAATTGCCATAGGGATCATGATATCCGATCCCCGGCCGGTGGAGGTCAGGATGGGCAGCAATGCGATCATGGTTGTTGCCACTGTCATCAGTGCCGGGCGGATTCTTCTCAGGCCGGCTTCGGCCACTGCGGCCCTTATTTCTTTCAGTGTATCAGGGCGATTGCGTTTGAAACTCTGGTCGAGATAAGTTGCAATGAGAACCCCATCATCAGTGGCTATACCGAACAGTGCGATAAATCCAACCCACACTGCAACGCTTAGATTGATGGTGTGCATCTGGAACAGATCCCGCATATTGGTTCCAAACAAATTGAAATCGGCAAACCATCCCTGCCCGTACAACCAGAGCATCAGAAATCCACCGCTGAAGGCCATTGCAATTCCGGAGAACACCATCAGTGAGGTTGATACAGATTTAAACTGGAAATAGAGGATCAGAAAGACCAGTACCAAAACCAGCGGAACGATAAGGGAAAGTCTTTTCTCTGCCCTGACCTGGTTTTCATAGGATCCTGAGAATTTATAACTTACACCGGAAGGAACCTTTAATTCACCGTTCTCAATCTTTTTCAGGATCACTTTTTGGGCCTCGTTTACAACAGTAACTTCTGAAAAACCCTCCTTTTTGTCGAAGAGTACATAACCCACCAGGAAAGTATTTTCACTTTTTATTGCCTGGGGGCCACGCACGTATTCAAATTCAACCAGCTGACCCAAAGGTACCTGCGCTCCTCCGGGAGTTGGTATCAGAATTTTAGCAAGTTCTTCCGGGTCATCACGAAGTTCCCGGGGATAACGCACTCTTATCGGGAATCGTTCACGACCTTCGACTGTTGACCCTATTTTCATTCCTCCTATCGCGGTTTCTATCGTTTGCTGCACATCTTCAACATTCAAACCATAGCGTGATATTTCATCCCTGTTGATATTAATGTGGATATAGGGTTTCCCGACAATCCGGTCAGCAAAAACAGCTTCAGCTTTTACTGAGGGAACTTCCTTCAAAATTCCTTCAAGCCGGATACCGAATTCCTGGATCGTAGAGAGATCCGGTCCGTAAACCTTAATTCCCATGGGGGCCCGCATACCGGTTTGTAACATGATCAGCCTGGTTTCAATTGGTTGCAGTTTAGGAGCTGAAGTAACCCCCGGAATTTTGGCAACATTAATTATCTCTTTCCATATATCATCCGGCGATTTAATATGTGAACGCCAGTTCCTGAAATAGTTCCCCTTGCTGTCCATTATCAGTTCTTCCGAAGAAATACCTTTTTTTAATGCATCTTCATTTGTAAGAGTATCACTGTTAGTGAGGATAAATCGATCTTTTTTATCCACCTTGAAACGCACACGATGACCCTTTTCATTTAGCATGTATTCAGATTTGTAATTGATAATATTTTCATACATGGAAATCGGGGCAGGGTCGAGGGCCGATTCCACCCTTCCAAGTTTGCCCACCGTAAGTTCAACTTCGGGAATACTGGTGAGCATCATATCCAATTGTCCAACAGTTGTTCTATTAAATTCGATACCGGAATGTGGCATTGAAGTTGGCATAAGGAGGAAACTTCCTTCATCGAGTGAAGGCATAAATTCCTTTCCCGCCCCGGGAAATGTTTTGCTTAATCCTGACCAGATACTGCCGGTGCGAATATCCTTACCCATGAGGTCAAATCCTTTTGGGACAAATCCCAATACTTTATTTATACCCATCCATGACATTACTCCAAAAAGGATCAAAAAGGCAGGGATGAGTAAAAATTTTACCTTGTTGTTCAGGCACCAGATGAGAATTCGCTTGTAATAATACTCCAACAGGTTAAAACCTGTAAGAATGGATCCAACCAACAGGACGACAAATATGAAATTGGTCAGCAGGCTTTTGGAAGCACCCAGGGGAAGCCAATATTTTGCCAATAACCAGGTTACGGCAAGTACAGATATGATCAGGTTTGAATTTTTAAGTGCAATGGACCCAATTCTGGGGAAGAACTTTGGAGGTCTTGAATTTTGTATCTCCAGTATTTTCTCTTCTTTTGGCCTTAATCCTGCCCTAAGAATTCCTGAAATACCATATGCAATGAGAATGGTTCCCGCCCAGATATTACCAGTAAAGAGGGTTGCAAGGCCAATGGGCATAAGCAGGATATTTAACCAGCGTGAAATGTTTTTCCTCTTGAACTTTGCACCAAAGAACCAGTGAGCCAGCGTGGGGAGAAAAAGCAAGGAGACCAGGAGGGCAGACACAAGAGCAAAAGTTTTTGTGAAAGCCAATGGGCCAAAGAGTTTTCCTTCTGCTGCCTGCATAGTAAATACAGGGATAAAGCTCACAACGGTTGTTGATACCGCTGTGAGAATGGCTGTGCTTACTTCAGCGGCCCCATTATATATTGTGTTGATGAGCTTCTGTTCCGGGGGTGCTTCATCAATATGTTTTATAATGTTTTCAGATAGAATGATCCCGAGATCGACCATAGTACCAATGGCAATGGCTATGCCCGATAAAGCAACGATATTGGCATCCACATGGAAATAACGCATGGCAATGAATACCATGAGCACGGCTATGGGTAATAGACTGGATATCAGGAATGAAGCCCTGAGATTTAACACCATGACGATAACCACCAGTATGGCGATCAGTATTTCAAGGGATAATGCCTCTTCAAGTGTTCCAAGGGTTTCATAAATAAGTTGTGACCTATCATAGAAAGGAACTATGGTCAGCTGACTTTCCTCTCCGTTCTCAAGGGTCTTTTTAGGCAATCCGGGGGATATCTCACTGATCTTTTCCTTCACATTGTTTATTACCTCAAGCGGATTGGAACCATAACGGGCCACAACCACTCCTCCAACCACTTCGGCCCCGTCTTTATCAAGTGCCCCCCTTCTTGTTGCTGGTCCGAGAGAAACAACCCCGATATCTTTTATGCGGATCGGAACGTTATCCTGGACGGCAACAACCGCTTTCCCGAGATCTTCAACAGATTTTATGTATCCTAATCCGCGAACCAGGTATTCGGCCTGGTTGATTTCAATAGTTTTGGCACCAACATCACGATTTGATTTTTGAACTGCCTGCATAACCATGTGCAGGGGGATATTAAATGCTTTTAATGCATCTGGATTAACATCTACCTGGTATTCTTTTATGAATCCACCAATTGAAGCCACTTCTGAAACCCCTTCTGTGGCATTGAGACCGTATTTAACGTAAAAATCCTGAACGGCGCGAATTTCCTGAAGATCCCAGCCCCCTGTCGGATTTCCGTACTTATCCCGTCCTTCAATGGTGTACCAATACACCTGTCCCAATGCCGTAGCATCGGGGCCGAGTGTTGGTTGCACGCCATCCGGAAGTAATCCCGAAGGCAGGGAACTGAGTTTCTCCAGAATCCTTGTGCGGGACCAGTAAAATTCAACATCTTCAGAAAAGATGATAAAGATGCTTGAGAATCCAAAGATTGATGAACTCCTGATGGACTTCACGCCGGGTATTCCTAATAAGTATGTTGTAAGGGGATAGGAGATTTGGTCCTCGATATCCTGTGGAGAACGCCCCATCCATTCAGTAAATACAATCTGCTGGTTTTCACCGATATCGGGGATAGCATCCACCGGAACCGGGTCGGAAGGAATCGGGCCTAATTTCCAACCAAAGGGGGAAGTGGCGATTCCCCAGGTTACCAGGGCACCCAGAATGAGAACAGTGATCAACTTGTTCTCAAGAAAATATTTTATGATCCTGTTAAGCATGGGAAAATTTTTATGATTATTAATCCTGTATCATTCTTTTGGAAATCCAATAAAAAATTGAATTTCGTTCCTAACAGAAATGATCCGTCAAGAATGTACAATCTCATTATTCAGGAATCTGGATTTAAAGCAGGAAGCCAGCATCAAGAACCTGAAAATGAGAGATCATATCATAAAAGAAAAGTCTGCAAATCTGCCAGTTTGGTAAGTATCTTAGGCGGAGGTGGTGATTCAAAACGTATTAGGGGAAGTATCCTGTTTTCAATTTCAATACTGATGAAACGACTCTGAAGCTGGAATTGAATAATATTGATAACTAAATTATTGTCAAAATTGACTTCCGTCGCAGCATTTACAAAGTCACCCCTGAGTTGCACAATTTCGGAATCTGTATGACAGCACGTACCACTCTCACAACAAGATTTTGCTTCTCCAATAAGTTTAATGAAAACCAGTTCATTGCCACAATAATGCTTGGAAATGCTAAAACCTGTGGTTGAGACCAGCAAGAGGAATGTTACAAATATATTTGAAACCTTTCTGAACATTAGAAATCAAGATATTATGCAAAGTAAACAATATTATCAAGTACAATGTTCTTTTATCCTTTTAAAAAATTCAAAAATCAAAGCAGTTAGGATCGTATCAAACAGGAAAATATGCAAGTAATCTTGGCGCGTAATTATCTATTTTGCCCGTCAATACCTGTTGAGGAGGTGTTATGATTTCTGAGTGCCTTTAAAATTGCACCTAATGGTTGATCCGGGCCATTTTTATGGGCTAAGTTTTTCATTTTTTCAACAAACCGATAACTGACTTGTTTTTACTGTGAAAAGATCGATAGACTTTCGATTAAAATAAGATCAACATGAAGGAAGTATTACATAAAGCAGAATCAAGGGGACATGCAAATCATGGCTGGCTCGACTCACATCATACATTCAGTTTTGCAGGGTATTATAATCCGGAAAGAATGCATTTTGGCGTATTAAGGGTGCTGAATGATGACCGGGTGGCTCCGGGGATGGGTTTTGATATGCACCCCCATGAAAATATGGAAATCATTTCAATACCCCTTGAAGGGGATCTTGAACACAAAGATTCCATGGGCAACATCACGGTGATCAGGGAAGGAGATATCCAGGTTATGAGTGCAGGGACAGGAGTATACCACAGTGAATACAATAAAAATTCAGACAGGGAGGTGAAATTTCTCCAGATTTGGATCTTTCCCCGTAGCAAGAATGTTGAACCGCGATATGACCAAATCACTATACGGGACCTGGAAGAGAAAAACAACTTATTCCAGATACTTTCCCCAAATGCTGATGACCAGGGAGTATGGATTCACCAGGATGCCTGGTTTCACATTGGGGATTTTGAGCAAGGAATGTCATCATACTATCAATTGAAAAAAGGAGGAAACGGGGTATATATTTTCGTTCTCGATGGTGAGATTAAAATCGATGAACAGGTCCTGGAGACCAGGGATGGCTTTGGGATTCAGGAGGCAAGATCTATTAAGATCGAGGCTGTTAGCAATTCAAGGTTTCTCGTTATGGAGATTCCCATGCAAATCTGATGATTTGATCTGAGAATGTAGTCTCTGGTTATTTCAAAGAGAAATTGTGTCTGTTCTGATCAAACTGGTTTTTTAATTTTCTTTTATTTTTTGCATTCCCTTCATAGATTCCAAACATTGGCAACATATCAATACTAAAGATCTCTATGCTGCCAATGCAAACCATTACCTGTCCCTGCCAGGATAAATTAGTTGATCAGGAAATCTTGATCCGATCATTCAACAGGGGCTTCTACAACAGTAACACTAATGTCCTTTGTAACCTGTTCAATCGTTTCACCGAGATCACCCACATTTGAAGCAACAATTACCACCTTAAATGTTCCCGCTTCCGGATAGGAAACACTTCGGGTTGCAGTGTAAACGCCCGTTAGCTTGTCAAAGTCAATTGTCATGGTCAGGCCGGTGTTTTCATTACTGGGAGAAGACAGGTGACGATCATAATCACTTTCAGCGGTGCCAGACCAGATTACAGCGTAGTCAGCATTGACTTCAGCTGAGAAAATAACCTGTCCGCCAGCCGTAATAACTTCCCTGTCATAAGTTATGGCTCCGATCTCTGGTGTTTCGACCTTGAATTTCTGAGCACAGGAACCCATTAGTATTGTTATAAAACCCAAGGCAAGATATCTTGATATACTTTTCATACTTTTCATTTTTACAAATCTTTTATCTACTAATAATCTGGAGTTTGCTCAACAATTCCGTTTGTTTCAACAATCACGCTTTCAGGAATTGGCAGGTATTCATGCCTTCCTTCCTGAAAATCTATTGTATAAAGACCACCACGCACTTCAACTCCGTCTAATTTTGAATTCAGCAATCCCCATCTTCTCAGGTCAAGGAAACGATGTGATTCAAATGCCAGTTCTCTCCGTCGTTCATCATACAATTGTTCCAGGGTCAAAGAAGAGACAGTAGCAGGTTCAGTAGCAGCAGGAGACTTAATATTTCTTGCCCGTGTGCGAATCTGGTTTACATAGTCAAGGGCTTTGGAAGAATTCCCTCCGGCCTTAAGGTGTGCTTCAGCTGCCCAGAGCAGAACATCGGCATACCTGATAACC
>CAYSAH010000066.1:0-9313 GCA_964428945.1 uncultured Bacteroidaceae bacterium
CAGGGCCGTAACACACAACAAGGGAATCTTCAATGGAATGGATGCCGTGGTCATTGCAACGGGGAATGACTTTCGCGCAGTTGAAGCCTGCGGACATGCGTATGCAGCCAGGGACGGCCGGTACCGTGGTCTTTCAAGGGCTGAAATCGTGAAGGATGTCTTCCGCTTTGAACTTGAGATTCCGATGTCGGTGGGTACGGTCGGAGGACTTACTTCCGTGCACCCAATGGCAAAAACAAGCTTAAAGATTCTTAAAGACCCCTCTGCCGATGAATTGATGATGATTATTGCGGCAGCCGGACTGGCCAACAACTTCAGTGCCATCCGGTCGCTGGTTACCGGGGGAATACAAAAGGGACATATGAAGATGCACCTGGCAAATATTCTTCGTCAGCTTGGGGCAAATGAAACCCAGAAAAAAGAAGCCGTGGAATTTTTCAGGGACAGAACCGTCTCTTATGCAGATGTAAAAAAGTTTATCGTCGGATCAAAACAATAGAATATGGACCCCAACTTTTATGCAAGAGGCAAGATCCTTATCACTTCGGAATTCATGATCCTGCATGGAGCCAGGGCCCTGGCCGTTCCTCTCAAATCAGGCCAGTCCCTGGAATTAACAAATAAAAAAGAGCTTGGGAAGTTACACTGGACTGCTGAATACAATGGGGTTCCATGGTTTGAAGCGGTAATTTCCCTCGACGATCTGAAAGTACTCGTTTCAACCAGTGATGAAAAAGCCCTTAACCTGCTCAACATGCTTAAAAAGCTTGTTGAAATACAAGCCGGATTCAAGGAAAAATTATATACCAATGATGTGCTGACACGGCTTGAATTTGATCCGGGATTTGGATTTGGAAGCTCATCAACGCTAACCTCCCTGCTGGCACAATGGGCCGGAATTGATCCGATGCAACTTCACTTCAGCATCTCCCGCGGCTCGGGTTACGATGTTGCCTGTGCCAACGCTGAATCAGCAATTCTCTACCAGATGATCTCCGACATGCCTGTGATCGAATCCGTGGATTTTCAGCCAGCATTCATCGACAAGATGTGGCTGATCTACCTTGGGAAGAAACAGGACTCCGGAAAAAGTGTTGCAGCATTCCTTAATAATTACAACGCAAACCAGGAAGATATCGATCTCTATTCCAGGCTGACATGTGAGATGCTGAGGGCCGAAAGCATGCATGAATTCGGCAAGCTGATGACAGAGCATGAAAAAAGATTGTCTGAAATACTTGATATCCCTGTCCTTAAAGACCTTCGCTTCAGGGATCTCGGGGGCTATGTTAAATCGCTCGGGGCATGGGGAGGTGACTTCGCATTGTTGCTCACCCCGTGGAACAAGGAAACCCTCTCCTCTTACCTTACTGATATCGGTATAGGTCAATTTTTTGCATATAATGAACTTGCAATTTAATTATGAATAAATTCGAGAACATACTTATCAAAGAAGTTCAGGCAATAATAACTGATAGACCTGTAAATACGGAGGGTTCGGTTTCCTGGAGCAGCCCCTCAAACATTGCCATTGTGAAATACTGGGGTAAACGCCCCGGCCAGATTCCGGCCAATGCTTCTGTAAGCATGACCCTTAGCGAAGCAGTAAGCAAAACAAAAATTGCATATACCTATAGCCAAAAGCGGAAAGCTCTTTCCGTTAAATTTAAGTTTGAAGGAAAAGAGCACAAAGAGTTCGGGAAACGCATAGGAAAATCCCTGGACGGATTGATCGAAATAATGCCCTGGCTCAGCTACATGGAACTTTCGATCACCTCGCAGAACACCTTTCCGCACTCTTCAGGGATAGCCTCCAGTGCGTCGGCAATGAGTGCCCTGGCAGTTTGCCTGTGTGAAATCGAGGAATTGCTTTATGGGAAAAGGGTGACGGGCGATTTCTATAAAAAAGCTTCATTTGTTGCGCGCCTGGGCTCAGGAAGTGCTTCAAGATCCGTTTACGGGAATATGGCTGTATGGGGAATGACAGCCTGTCAGCCTTTGTCTTCCGATGAATACGCAATTCCATTAAAGGAAATTCATGATGACTTTCTTGGAATGAAAGACAGTATCCTTATTATTGAATCCGGTAAAAAGTCCATTTCAAGCTCCCTGGGACACGACCTGATGAAGTCGAATCCCTATGCCAGGCTTCGGTTCGAGGCAGCAGAGGAAAACATGCAAAGACTTTGCGGAATAATTAAAAGTGGAGATATCAGCAGCTTCATTGACATTCTGGAAAATGAAGCCCTCTCCCTTCATGCAATGATGATGACCAGTTCGCCCGGATACCTGCTTATGAAACCAAATACGCTGGAGGCCATTGAACGGATAAGGATGTTCAGGATGGAAACAGGAACAGAGATAGGTTTTACGCTCGATGCAGGAGCCAACGTCCATGTTCTTTATCCGGAAAAAAGCCAGGATAAGGTGAAGTCTTTTATAGAATCGGAACTGAAGCCCTTGTGTCAAAATGAAATGATCATCCATGATTGCATGGGCAGCGGGCCAAATAGGATATGAACCTGGAAAAAATATACAATGCTAAACTGATGCTTGCCGGGGAGTACGGGGTTATCGCCGGTTCAGAAGCAATTACAGTGCCACTGAAAATCTATGCTGCCCGGCTGGCAGTGCGGGATGAAAATACCGATAAGGAAACGGTGAATGGATCTGTTGCCGGCTTGAGAAAACTCCTGTCATATATCGCTTCCTTGCCTACCAATAGTTTTTTTGCCAAACCCGATGAACATCGCCTGAACGAATTGCTAAAGCAGGATTATTACATCCATTCCACGATACCGCATGGTTACGGTATCGGAAGTTCCGGAGCCGTTTCTGCACTTATCTATGACCAGTTTTTTTGTGGACATGACAAGCTGAACATGCAACAGCAAAGAAAGGACCTGGCTACCCTGGAGTCCTGCTTTCATGGTAAAAGCTCGGGAGTTGATGCAATGACCTGTTTTACAGGTAAGCCGCTTCATTTTCTTCCCGATGGAGAAATAAGGACCCTTGAAACGAATCCCCTGCGGCCCACCAGGGGTTACCAATTTTTCCTGCTGGATTCGAAAGAGGTTTTTGACACCGCCCCCCTGGTAAATCTCTTTTTAGAGAATATGCAGGATGAGTCATTTAATCAAATTATTACTGAAGACTACGCATTGCTGATCCGGAAATTCATTGCCTCCGTCACCGGTACCCCTGAACTTGATCCAGCCCTGCTTTTCAGGGCAATATCCGATTTACAATGGAACAATTTCAGGCAAATGATCCCTGAAAAAATGGAAGATGCATGGATAGAAGGCCAGGTAAGCAACAATTACTACCTGAAGCTAAATGGTTCAGGAGGCGGTTTCATGCTGGGCATCGCAGCTGAGGAATCCAGGGAGACAGTTGAAAGCATGCTGGAAGGTTACGAGCTTATTTGGTTGTAAGGAGATTTCGGTTTTGTGTTCTGTACTCCCGGAGGCTGGGGATTTATCCATTACCTTCTCAGGCATTATTTCCTCTTCCTGGCGCCCATCATCTTCCATCTGGCATATTCAGGATTTAAGGGCCTGGAAAGAGTAAATAAAAACTGAAAAAGGTACAGGGAGGATTCCTAACAGTTATTTGGGCTGTTGTGTTCTTCTCATGAATTTTTCTATATTTAGTATCCTTAATCCCCAAAACTTACTTTATGAAAACCATTCAATTTCTTTTTGGCCTTCTGATCCTTACTTCGTATTCCTGTGATAACGGAAAAGGGAAATCGGATTACTCCGGAATGCGTATTAATTCTCAACAGTCCTTCTTTTCTGCGATGGAGAATAACACCAGGTGGCCCTCCTACCGTGGTTTTTTTGCCAGTGGCTATATCAGGGAGAGCGCCCTGCCGGACAGTTTTAACATGGAAAGTGGTTATAATATTTGCTGGAACATAGAAATACCGGGGCTTGGCCTTTCCTGCCCGGTGATCTGGGATGACAGGGTGTATATTACAACGGCAATAAGCAGTGCCGACAGCAGCGGCTATCTTACCGGGCTCTTTGGTGATATTGAGCCTGTGGAAGATTCCTCGGAACATAGCTGGATGCTGTATTCCATCGACAGGAATGACGGGTCGATAGCCTGGGAGCGGGAAATGCACAGGGGCATACCTGCAGTGAAGCGGCATCCGAAATCCTCCCATGCCAACACCACAGCTGCCACCGACGGGGAGCACATCGTGGTCTTCCTTGGTTCAGAGGGACTGTATTGCTATTCGAAGGAAGGAAAATTGCTCTGGAAGCGCGATTTCGGTTTGATCCTGTCCGCCTGGAATGTCGTGGAATCGGCTGAATGGGAATTCTGCAGTTCCCCCGTAATCTTCAGGGACAGGGTGATCATACAGGCCGATGCCCTGAACCAGGCATTTGTTGCAGTTCTTGATCTTGAAAGCGGGGAGATCCTCTGGAAAAAGGAGCGGGATGAGATACCCGGGTGGTGTACACCAAATATCTATTTCGACGGAAGCGATGCACGGGTGGTAGTGAACGGATTCAAGCACCGGGGTGCCTATGACTTCGAGACAGGTGAAGAGATCTGGAAGATGGAAGGCGGAGGCGACATCCCGATCCCAACACCGGTCGTATGGAAAGACCTGCTGTATTTCAACAGTGCCCATGGCCGTCATGCCCCGCTCATGGCAGTGAATGCTTCAGTAAAAGGCAGCATCCCCTATCCCGATAATGACACACTTCCCGGTGAAAGCTTTGCATGGTTTTATGACCGGGGTGGATCCTACATGAGTTCAGTGCTCGTATACGACAGCCTGCTGTACCGCTTGCGCTGGAACGGGAACCTGGTGTGCTTTGATGCCCGCAGTGGTGAAAAGATCTATGATGAGACAGTATTTCCATATAGCTTCATTGCATCTCCTATGGCTGCCGGGGACAGGATCTACCTGGTGGCCGAGGAAGGAACACTGTATATTGTTAAAGCCGGGAAGGAATACGAACTCTTGCAGAAGATTTCCCTTGGCGAGGTCTCGCTGGTAACTCCCGCGATCGTAAAAGACATGATCATTTTCCGGACCAGCGGGCACCTTATCGCTGTTGGGAGTCCGGGATAAATAGTTTTACCGTAAAGAGCAAGCCATGATGAAATCCGGCAAGTCTTATCTTTGATACCTGGCTTTTAATTCAGCTACTTTTTCCGCGTAGAATGGTTTCAGAAGAGGTAAGGGTTCCGAACAGTAGTATACTTTGAGTCCGTTTTCCCTGAAATAAGGATTCCCGACCACTCCCACCAGTTTAACGCTTCCGTACAATTCATCCAGGTCCCCGATCTCATGGTTAACATAAATCATGGGTACATTATCAATACTGTCAGGTGCCCATAAAATAAAGCTGTCGTTGAAGGATAGCGGTTGTGGCAGGCCATGCTTTTTCCCGTAAAAATACAGGGAAGCGGCATGGCCGTAATTTTCCCCGTAGATCAGGCATTCAGATCGAATCGAATCGTTAAGCGAGGAGTAAAAGGGAATGACGATCTCGCTGAGTTCCTTCCAGCCGGTCATGTCTGCGTAATCCTGAGGAATGTTATAGACATTTCCGTCTTCCCAGCGGTTAACAAAATTTGCCATGGGTTTGGTGTAGGCCTCCAGCCGTTCATACTTCAACAAGGGCAAACTGACGGGAAGCATGGGCAGGAGCAACAGGGGCATGAGTGCAAGCACCGCGATTTTCATCCATTTCCTGAAATACAGGTCAATGGACAATCCCCCAAATGCAAAGAGCATGGTGTACAGGCCAAGTGTATAATAGGACTTTCCGCTTGTGAGTAAGAGTACCGTTACTGTAAAAAGGTATATATACCCAAAGACAAGGTGATCCCGGTGAGTCTTGTTGAACAGTATCAGTACCAGGCCGGTGACCCAGACCGCGAGTGCCGGAAAATTCATCAGGACCTGGTCGATGAGGAAGCCGGGAACCGTAACATGTACCAACTGGTATCTTGCCAGTTCTGCCATGTGGCTTACCACAGGCCAGTTGTGCTTGTATTGCCAGACCAGGTTAGGAAGGATGATAAGGATGCCGACCATCCCACCCAATATAAAGTACTTTGACAGGTAAAGCTTGCGATGTTTGGTGAGCAGAAGGCCTGCCAGGGTGGCAAGGATGATGAAAGCTATCGAATATTTATTCAGGAATGCAAAACCCCAGGTAATCATGATCCATATCCAGAATTTCGGATCCTGCCTGTTGATCATTTTCAGAAGCAGGTAAAAGGAGAGCAGCCAGAAGAACTGGTTGAAAGAGACAGGCTGGAACAGCGAATTGGACCTAAGGAAAGCCGGGGAAAGAATAAAGGCCAGGCATGCAAGGGCAACTGCCAGGATACTTCCTTTCAATTCCTTCACGAACTTTGCGATCAGCCAGACTGAAAGTCCTCCTATCAATGCCGGGAAGAGCCTCAGGGCAAATACCGTGTTCCCGAAAATTGAGGTGCTCAATTTTGAGATCACAGCGATGAGAGGAGGAACAGAGATAAATCCCCAATCGGGGTTCTCTCCAAGGGTGTAGTAAAGGTAAGCATCGCGCTGCAGCTCGTAATTGTTCAGGGTAAACAAATGAATAATAAGCTTAAGGAGAACCAGGGAGAAGACCAGGTATTGTTCTTTGCTAAGCTTCATGGATATAATGATCTGCAAAAATCAAATTTAGAAAAAATCTGAAATGATCAAAGAAAACAGATTACCATCCAGCAGTTCACTAAGGGAGTATGGGTAAATAAGGAGAGTAATTCTTTACGAATGCCAGGGGTCCGCTTTCCTTCAGATCAAACTTGCAGTCTTTACCCGATGACTGAAGTTTTTAAAAAAAACTGTTGTTTTCAAAAGCGAAAAATCGTAATATTGCAATCCCAAATTCGGCGATCACGCACCAGAGCAATAGCGACAGTGGATATAACCAGGCCGGATGGTAGTAAGAAGCTTTTAAGTGGAAACCAGACATTCGCTTTAGCTTCGGTGTACAAAGGGCCCATAGCTCAGCTGGTTAGAGCACCTGACTCATAATCAGGGGGTCGCTGGATCGTGCCCAGCTGGGCCCACACATTTTCAAGGAGTTACAAGGTAAAAATTGTAGCTCCTTTTTTTTTCGCCAGTTTGGCGCCAGGATTTGGGGTGAGATTGGTGTAAAAAGTAACCTTTCTTGGTTTTCAATCTGATTATTTATTAAAGCTGAAGAGATTAGCTTTCCAGAATTCTTACCAGATCATTGTTGATGTAAAATACCTCCTTCCCAACTTGTTTTGCTGAAAGAATTCTTTTTCTGGTCAATTCTTGCATATAAGCAGTGAGTGTGGTACGGCTTTTTCGTCCGGTAATATCGCCAATAATCGATGGCTTAATGTATGGTTGTGAAAAGATTGCTTCATTTACTTCCTTGTTATACCATTTCAACTCCTTTTTACCATAGGCTAAACTTGCCTCCATCTGGTCGATAATCAGATCAATCGTTTGATTCGTATTGATTGAAGTTTTCTCAATGGCATCCAGCATAAAAAGCATCCACGGTTTCCATGCTCCTCTTTGTGTCACCCCTGCAAGATGATAATAGTAATCATCTTTATTTCTAATAATGTAATTACTCAGATAAAGAACAGGGAGACTTAACAAATTCGATTTTACAAGGTACAACAGATTCAGAATCCTGCCTGTTCGTCCGTTTCCATCACTAAACGGATGAATTGCTTCAAACTGATAATGGGCAATTGCCATTTTCATTAATGGATCTTCATTTTCGGCTATCTGTTCATTGAGATACCGGAGCAGGTTATTCAATTTTTGTTCAATAATTCCTTCACCACGAGGAGGGGTGTAAACTATTTCTCCAGGTTTTAAATCACTGTTCCCACGTCGTATAACAACCTGCGAATGTGGCGATCTGATTCCTTCATTTGTAGATTTTACCTGCTGATAAATTGATATGATCGATTTCATATCAAATGCACCTTTGTTCTTCAGATTTGTGTAGCCGGCCCAAAGCGCTTCCCGGTAATGCAGTACCTCTTTAACCGCTGGTTCTACATTTTCTGCTTTTACTTTATCAGCTATTGCCCTATACAATTCATCGTTTGTGGTAAAGATGTTTTCAATTTCTGATGAACTCTTTGCCTCCTGAAGAGAAATAGTATTAACCAGCATGCCTGGATTGGGAAGCCGATGTATATTGCTTTTAAGTTCTGCTAATGCCCTTGAAGCATGCCCCCACTTCTCAAAAACCTGATTATCTGGCTTATATTCTGCTAATGGTAAATGAGGAAGTGCATTATATGGAATGTTCCTATCGTACTTTTCAATCGTTGTCATGTTCAATTATTTAAAAAATATGGACACATAGCAAATATATGTTCAATTTTTGTAAGAATCAAGCTACATGTTCAGATTTTGTCCATTTATGAACATAACATGAAAATATGTTCAGCAATTATGACTGAAGTTGTGAGAGTTCTAAAAGATATAACCATTAGAAGGCGCCAGTTTTTTCGCCAGTATTTCTATAAATCCATGTAAACCAGTGGAATATTTTACATAAAATGAACAGTTATTTTTAATGACAAAAACACATATAATCCTGTAAATGTTGAAGTTAACATAAACATCCCGTTTTTTTGGACTGAATAACATATCAATATAAATAACACTCATAATCAGGGGGTCGCTGGATCGTGCCCAGCTGGGCCCACAGTTCAAAGAGAAGGAGTTAGACAATTAAAAGTCTGACTCCTTTTTTGTTGGATTGAAATGGGGTTGAATGGAAAAAACAGACTAATTAACCATTTAAGGCCAATTTTTGTTGACCATCCGATCATTTTGATTAACTGATATTTGCATCAGGATCACGATTCCGGCGCCGGGTGGTAAGTGCCTCCATTTTTTCCAGGAAAGTTTCTCCTTCAGCAATTTTTCAAGCAAATAGACCTATTATATTTCTAAAATGCACTATTTTTACTGCAAAATAGAAACAAAGAAGTTATAAAACACAAAATTGTTGAGGATGAATTACCTGGAATTCAAAAACAGGATGTTTGATATAGGCTGTTTTAATACACACCAGGTCTATGCCTGGAAACCAGATTTTGACAGGAACAATTTTGTCCGGTGGGTTAATAAAGGCCTTTTGATTCGACTGCGACAGGGGTATTACACATTTCCTGATTATCTTAATAAATCAGACTTTCCCCTGTTATTTGCAAACTGCATATATCGCCCTTCCTATATTAGCCTGCATACTGCTTTGGCGTTCTATGGGATCATTCCTGAAGCAGTGGTACAAATAACAAGTGT
>CAYSAH010000066.1:9323-10705 GCA_964428945.1 uncultured Bacteroidaceae bacterium
CTGAAAACGGCAAATTTTATAAACAACATAGGAGAATATCAATATAAATCTGTAAAGCAGGAACTGATGTTTGGTTATGATATAAAACCTCTTCCCAGTGGGCATTCATTACAAATAGCCTGGCCCGAAAAAGCTTTGCTGGATCTGTTGTATCTCAATCCTTTTTACAAGACAAATCAGGATCTGACAGATCTGCGACTTGACCGGGATTTTTTACTTGATGAACTCGATGTACAACGATTGGATGATTATTTATTAAAATTTCAAAGTAAAGCTCTTCAAAAAAGAGTGAAACTGCTAAAAAATATTTATGACTTATGATACAGCTGGAATTGATAAAGAACTTTTTTCCACTTGAAATAAGAGAAAAAGCCTCATTTCAAAAATATATGCTAAAAGAATATATCCAGCTTTTAATTCTGGATTTTCTTTCAACAACTCCGTTTATTAAGAAGTTAGTTTTCATAGGAGGTACAAATTTACGATTGGTAAAAGGTATTGATCGTTTTTCTGAAGATCTGGATTTTGACTGCAAAGACTTTTCAAAAGAAGAATTCATGGAAATGACTAATGCAGTAATAAACTACATGAAGCGTAAAGGATATCAGGTTGAAGTAAGGGATCGTGAGAATAAGAATTTGACAGCTTTTCGCAGAAACATCCACTTTCCTGAACTGCTTTTGGACTTAGGTCTTTCCGGACATAAGGAGGAACGCTTTCTAATTAAAATTGAGAGTGAGGACCAGGAGATACCTTATACACCAAAATCTGTAAACATCAAGGGTTGTGGATTTTATTTTCCTTTTCCGGTTCCTCCGGATGAAGTGATATGCTCCATGAAAATATCCGCAATGTTATCGCGCAGAAAAGGAAGGGATTTCTATGATGTAATGTTTCTATTGGCACAAACTAAACCAGATTATTCCTTTTTTGCCAAAGATCTGAATATTCATAATCTGCAGGATTTAAAATCAATAGTATCCAATACTTTAGCAACAGTAGACTTAAGCACTAAAAAGAGAGACTTTGAACATTTATTATTCAACAGCAGAAACAGTGAACGCATTTTATCTGTTGGAAAATTCATTCAGGAATTATAGTGGAATAGTCGCTGCCAGTTTTTTCGCCAGTATTACTGTAAATCATTGTAAATCATTGTAAAATTTTACATAAAATGAACAGTTATTTTAAATGACGGAAAAACATAAACCATTGTTATTGTATAAGTTAGCCGAATTTACCTGGTTTTCGGACCGGATACCATATCGAAAAAGGAATACTCATAATCAGGGGGTCGTCCCGATGTCCATCGGGACTGGGCCCACCACCGCCCGCCCACGTCCCGCCAGCTCGGCGGGACGACGGCGGGCTCTCTTTTTTCC
>CAYSAH010000066.1:10715-12500 GCA_964428945.1 uncultured Bacteroidaceae bacterium
ACTGTAACTATCGTAAGCGGGCTACGGTGGACGGCACCCACTCCGTATGCCGTAGCCTTGGCGAAAACAGGTTCCCTGCACCATAGCCGTTAGGCGAAGGTGTGAACCAGTAAAGCTTTTGCGAAGACGGAGATTCTTCCAGACACAGCTTCAGCGAAAAACCTTCTGCTCAATACGATATTTTCCTACCTCATCACATTAACCCATGAAAAGGCTTATGGAATATACTTACATTTTAAAATGTGCTGATGGAACATACTACACCGGCCACACTCAGGATATTGGGGAGAGAATGAGAAAGCATAACAAGGGATAAAACACTTATACAAAATTCCGATTGCCTGTCGGGCTAATTTTCTATGCCTCTTTCTCTGATAAATACAAAGCCTTTGCCTTTGAAAAATATCTGAAAAGCGGTTCCGGGTAGGGCTTTTGCAAAGAGGCATTTGCATTAAGTATACAAGCACTTACAATTCATTTTACAGGTGGTTTTTTCGTTCGTGCCAGTCTGGTGCACAGAATAGTGGGAAAGCTTGCTTAGCTTTGTATATACTTTGTGGCGTTTTTAATGACTTCTCTGGTTGTCCACTCTTCAAACTCGGAAAGAAAACTTAATACAAACTCACGATTAATTTTTGAGTATTCCCGTAGAACCCATCCAACAGAAGTTTTACAAAATCGTTCCTCACGTTTAATTAATACGGCTGAGAATATTTTTATTGAAGTTTCATGCTGGTCCAATATTTTGCATTGGGCAAACGGAACCAGTGAAGCCCTGGCCTTCCAAAGATTTTTATCCTCGTTCCATTTAGAGAATTCTTTCAATGCAATCTCGGTCCGCTTAACCAAAAGAGGTGTCAGTATTCTGACGCAAAGCCAATCGCATACGTTCCAATCGGTAATGTAGGCATTATCAAACCACGTGGAAACCAGATATAGGGTCTCTCTTTCATTTTTTCCTTTCCAAAAAAGCTGAAGGTAGAGAATGGCAGAAAGTTTATCTTCGGTATATTTCCTGGCCATTAAGTCATTCAGCAGGTCTGACTGTTCTTCTAAACTCCTTTCGGTTAATTTATACTCATAGTTTGCATCTTTAACTATATCTCTGATTTCGGGAATCCCCACACCTTTTGATCGTATCCCGTGCTTCACATAGTTTTCAAGCCATCTTGCTTTTTCAGGGTTTCCAATCGATGTTATTTTTTCCTGTATGGTTTTGGAGATCTCTTTTATATGCATAAAGTCAGTGTCACAATAACGCTAATTCAGGACTATTCAGTCGGTAATAAACTTCATTTTTGTGGCCGTATGCCGTTATTTATTACAACAACATTCTGGATAAAGGTATGAACTTCTTCGAGGACTTCCATCGGGCTTAAGTACCCCACCATCAACGATCCTGGTCTGCAAATGCTCGGATTCAGGAACGCAATCTTCTTTTCCTTTTAATGCGATGGCGGGCACGGTCAAGAATCGCATCAATGGCTCGCTGTCGCCGGCATCGATGATTACCGACTTGTCGGTGTGTTTCAATTCCCGGTTCGTCAATATATTCATTGACGATTGAAGATGCTCCAGTAATTCAGGCTTTCTGATTCTATTCAGCCAGAATTCGATACAATTCAAGGTTAAGGTAGTAATGATGTCCTCCCATTTCTTTTTTTTCAAGCACTTGAAAATCACACAATTTGTTTAAATAATCTCTTGCTGTATTTTCAGCATAAATTTTTTGGTCTGTAAGGTGTTTTACTTTTGTCAATGGCTGAGTAAATATTGCTCCTACTA
>CAYSAH010000067.1:0-12491 GCA_964428945.1 uncultured Bacteroidaceae bacterium
ATTCAAAATCCAAGGTTTCTTTTTCCTCTTTTAGTTCGGAGAACCGAACCACATATTCACTAAACCTCTTCACCTTACGTAGAATTTCGGGTTGCAAAATTAAAAAAACTTATGATATAAAAAAAATAATTTCGCATCAACACAAATGAATAAAATTTAATGGATTTTCAGAGCGCTAGGGAAAGTTTAGGCTTCGGGAAATAACTAGTTCAGCACCTCACTGATAGTCTCAATCAGGGAGTCTATAAAATAGTCATCTTTCGTAAGGAACCGCTCAGCTCCTTTTTTTATGAATTCTTCGTAAAGTTCATCGCTTCCAAAACCTGTTAGAATAATAACAGGCAGACCGGAATTCACCTTTTTAATTCTTTCCAGGGTTTGAATACCATTCAGTTTAGATTCACCTGCTCCTGACAGCTGATGATCAAGAACGATAAGGTCTGGCTTCTGATCCAGGGATCTAAGGCATTCCTCTCCCGAATCAAACGACTTAACCGCATACTGGTGCCTGCTTTGAAATGTATACTCCAGAAGGTTTATTATCATTTTGTCATCATCGACAAAAAAAATCAATTTACTCATAGCTACAAATTGAGTGTTAAATTAAAACCAATCAATTCCTGTCGATTTTAATCTGACTATTGTAAAAGTAATATTTTTTTTAAAATCAGGTTCGGGTCAACTGGCTTTTCAATAATACAATAACTGGATGAGTATTAATGTTTGAAAAAGGTTGCACAATATTCTGCAAAGCGGGAAGTGTTATGGTAATAATAAGACCCAAAAGCGTCCGTATCCGGACAGTCTTTATATAAAAGGGTACAGTTTTAGTACAGGTGAAGATTTTATAAACTTCTGTATGCTAATAGTTTAAAAAATTTGGCATATCACTTGTGTTTTGCAATTGATTATATCTGTAATATTTTCAGACACTTACGGTCTTTTAGAAAGCTATGAATCCACAAATTATCCAAATGAAAGTTGTATTGATGAACAGATATATATGTATATCTATTGAAATAGTTAGCAAAAAATGCTGTACCTGGCAGATAAGCAAAATTTTGTTTGCCCTTATGCCATCATATATACAACTCTTCACCAAATGATTAAATATTAAAGAATAAAGTTATGTCGCTGATTAAAAATTATTTCACATCCCTCTTCAGGTTCAGTTTTAAGGACAGGTTCTACGCATTGCTTAATCTTTTTGGGCTTGCTATAGGAATGGCCTCTGCAATCATGATTTTCCTTTACATTCAGGATGAGATGTCGTATGATAAGTACAATGATGATTACAAGAGAATTTACCGCCTGGAGGGTGATTTTTTTATAAATGGAAAGCAGGATCTGACAGCAATCACACAGATACCTCTCGCTCCTACACTTAAGGACGAATACCCTGAAATTCAAGACATGACCCGTATTCTTCCCAGGGAAGGGCTGTATTTTAAAAGTGGAGAAGATGTTTTCAAGGAAGACAGCCTGGCACTTGCAGATTCGACAGTATTCAATGTCTTTACTTTCCGTTTTCTCAGGGGGGACATGCGAACTGCACTCACTGAGCCGCTTACAATGGTTATAAGTGAAAGCATGGCAAGGAAATATTTCGGTACGGATGATGTAATTGACAGCAGCCTGAGAAACCTGGACGGATCAGAATACAGGATTACAGGGGTCTTTAAAGACCTTCCCGCAAATACACACCTTAGGTACAATGGACTTGTCTCCTCTAAAACAATTGAAGAGCAGATCGGAAGTGAAAGATTTAACGACCGCTCTTCAGGATCCTTCTGGAATGTTGCAGGGTATTCATTTGTTAAACTTGCAGAAAACACGACAGATCAAATGGTCCTGGATAAATTTCCCCAGTTTTATGATAAATATATGCGGGAGCTTGGCGACCGCATTGACGCAAGTTTTAAATTGCGCTTGACCAATATTGCCGATGTTCACTACCAGGAAGATGAGCTTACCTGGGATCTCCAAAAAGGAAATATGAATTACATATATATTTTGGCGATCATTGCAATATTTCTTGTTTTCATTGCCGGGGTAAACTATACGAATCTGACAACGGCAAGGGCAGCAAGACGAGGAAAAGAGATCGGGATAAGGAAGGTAGGTGGTGCAAGCAAAGGAAAATTAAGGGGGCAGTTCCTTGGTGAATCAATGATATCAGCAATATTGGCCGGAATAGTTTCTCTTCTAATTATTATAATATTACTACCTGTTTTTAACGGATTCTCGGAAAAATCATTCGAACTTCCTGATATTTTTCAGCCAAAGATCATATTGTTTATTGCTGGATTGGTTTTACTGAGCGGATTCCTGTCGGGCTTATATCCCGCTTATTACCTTTCATCATTCAATCCTGTTGCAATAATGAAAGGAGGCTCAGAAGGCTTGAAGGAAAAGGGGTTCCTGAGAAGGGCCCTGGTGATCTCACAATTTGTAATTTCAGCTTTCATGATTATTGGAACAATTGTGGTGGCAACCCAGCTTACCTACATGAGAAACAAACCCCTCGGATTTGATAAAGATATGATCATCACATTGCAACTGAATGATACTTCAATTGTAAATAATGTATCTGCCTTCAAGGAGGAATTAAAAAGAAACCCTGTAATTGAAGGGGCTGCATTATCAACATCAGTCCCTGGCCGGTTTTTCGGCAAGCAGGTGATGTCGGTTGAGACCGATGAAGGAGTAATGCTTGATAAAACTGTTGACAATGTTTTTGTGGATTATGATTTCATAGATGTTTATGGAATTAAACTCAAGGATCAACCCAACTCAAGAAATTTCAGCAAGGAGTTTGGTTCAGACCCTGACGCTGCATTCATAATTAATGAAGCCGTTGCGAGGGAATTTAATCATGGAGATGAATCTGTTGGCAAGAGATTCAGGCCCGGTATTTTACTGGATGGACAGGGGCCTCCCGAAGGGAAGATCATTGCAGTTGCAGAGGACTTTCATTATGCTTCATTACATAATCCAGTTAATGGTTTGGTATTAAGGGTACGTGAGGCTCCGTTCATGCGAACTTTGTCTATTAGATTTGCAGAAGGGAAGGGGGCCGAGGCTCTTGAATGGATCATTGAGACAAGAGATTCCTTCAATCCTTCATACCCGATAGAGTATGCATTCATGGATGAATCCATTGAAGAATTATATTCCCAGGAAAAGATCATTTTCAGTCTGTTTATAGCGTTTACCTTTTTGGTCCTGGTCATTTCAGCCATTGGTCTGCTGGGATTGTCATCCTTTATGACTGCCAAACGTACAAAGGAGACGGGGATTCGAAGGGTTATGGGAGCAACTCAGAATCAGATTCTTGGATTATTCCTGACCCAATTCTCAAAATGGGTGATTATATCAAATATAGTGGCATGGCCTCTTGCTTATTTTGCAATGCAAAGGTGGCTGGAGAATTTTGAATTCAGAAAAGATTTTCCTTTCTGGGCATTTGCAGTATCTTTACTTACGTCAACGCTTATCGCATTATTAACTGTGAGCTGGCAATCGGTCAAAGCCTCCCGAATGGATCCGGCACGCTCACTAAAGGCAGATTAATATGGAGAATATACAGGGTAATACAATTATCCTGGACGGAAAACTCACAGATGTTTCAGCCTATGATCCTGAAACATCTGCCGGAATGTTTTACGAGGTGATCAGGGTCATGAAGGGTCGTTTACTTTTCCTTGAGGATCATATCGAAAGGCTACGTTCATCATGTGAACAAGCCGGGGTCACTGGTCCTGGTAATCAGTTAATCCGTGAACAGGTGAACCACCTGGTGAACTATCTTTCGATAAAGGAGGGCAATGTTAAGCCGGTTATTTTCAGGAACTGGGGGGAATGGCATCTTTGTTGCTACCAGGTTCCTCATTCTTATCCAACTGAAAAAGATTATCTATTTGGAGTAAAAACAAAAACTTTTTCCTTCGAAAGACCTGATCCAACGATAAAAAGATGGAATGATAACTTCAGGAACAAGGTCAATGCCTTTATAAAGGAAGAAAATATTTATGAAGCAATCCTTCTAAATGAACAGGGAAAACTGACAGAGGGCAGCCGGTCTAACCTGTTCTTTTTAGATCATAAAGGTCGAATAATTACAGCCCCGAAAAATTTTATTCTTCCCGGCATAACACGGAAATATGTGCTTCAGATTTGTGGTACACTAAATATTGAGGCCATTGAAACCATTATTTCATTGGAAGAAGCAAAGCTAATGTCTGCCTGCTTTATTACGGGCACCTCACCCAAAGTACTTCCTGTATCCCAAATGGATCAAATCACTTTTGACGTCACTAATCCAACTGTCCACCGAATTATGGATCAATTCCAGAAGCTGATAAAGAAACAGCTTAATGATTAATTCTAAAACATTTTTTTAATTTTGTACAACTTCAGTCCTGTGACAAGGTTAGTTGTTTGTGGTTCTTGTAATTTCCCGGGGCATTAGCTCAGTTGGTTTAGAGCGCTTGCTTGACAGGCAAGAGGTCACTGGTTCGACTCCAGTATGTCCCACCCCGTTCGCCATAACTTCAACGAAGGCGGACTTTTTCATTCCAGTGGTTACTGCATTTTAATTGGTATTCAGATTACAAGATTCAGAAGTCTGGACTACCTAAAGAAATTTTTATTTAAATTTACTGTAGTTCATTTCATTACACACACTCACATTGGATGAAATCAGTATTTAAAGTACCGTTCCTGTTATTCCTCATAATACCTCAATTCAGCTATTCCCAATTTGAGAAGAATTACAATACTATTGACCTTCATTTCAATCCTCTGACATTAATAGATTATACACCCAGGTATAGATTTGGAATTGAATATAACTCAAACTCAAATTTCGCCTATAACTGTGAAATTGGCTTGGGTAATTATTATTTTAATGGATGGCGTGCGGAAGGTATGCTGCTGGGAAGTGAATACAAATTCCTTGAAATCAGGCCGGAAATTAAGTATAATTTTTTTCAAACTGAAAGAGCATCAATCTACACATCAGTGGAACTCTTTTTAACAGATACAAAGGCTGTTTTTAAAGAAGGGGAATATTACGACATTTCTCTTGAGGGTACTTATACCTATGAAAGTGCAAATTTCCATAGAAAGAAATCCGGTTTGCACATCAAGCTGGGATATCGATCTATGCTGTTTGATCGTCTGAGTTCAGAATTGTATTTTGGGGTAGGAATGGCAAAGAGGGTTATCAGCTATTCAAATGTTGAAGGTGCCATTTATGCAGGTGAAAATCTCTTTATAGAATGGGTACCACAAAACTATAAATTCGAAGGAACTGATAACATGATTCATCTCACGGCAGGTTATAAAATTGGGTTTCTGATCTGGAAAGGAAAACAAAATAAACATAACTCTCATCATTTATAAGACATGAAAAGGAGAAACTTTATAAGTGCCACTGCCGGGGTATCGGTTGCTGCAGCAGCCGGTATCATTGGATGCATCCCTGTAAATAAGCAAGGGCCATTTGAAAAAGCAAAAGCTTTGGATCAAAGCTACCCCCTGGCAATAACAATGTGGGAATTCTCATGGCTGGAACGTCGCTGGCCGGGAGCGGGATATGAGGACTGGGACCAGGCTCTGTCAGAACTTGTTGAAAGAGGTTACGATGCCATTCGGATCGATCCTTTCCCACACCTCTTTTACAAGGACCCGGAAAGGGAATACCTGCTCTATCCCCAATGGAGCACACAAGATTGGGGAAGCCCGGAGATCAATAAAATACGTGTGCAGCCAAACCTGAATAAGTTTCTTGAAAAATGCAAAGATTATAATGTTCGGGTTGGGCTTTCTTCCTGGTTCAGGGAGGATTCCGAAAACAGCAGAATGCTCCTGGATACTCCACAAAAACTTGCCGAAGCCTGGCTAAAAGTCTTAAAATCAATTAATGAAGCGGGTCTACTTGATACCATTTTTTATGTAGATCTATGCAATGAATGGACGGGTGATGCGTGGTGCCCCTTTTTTGTTAATGATCCCCCGGAGGCAAAATGGAGTGGTTGGCATACGGAGAAATCCCGTGACTGGATGAGCAGCTCGATAAGTATACTCCGAGCAGAATTTCCAGAAATTCCATATACTTTTTCCTTCACAGAAGAAGTGAATGAAAACATGCTAAAAAAAGATCAACTCGAAATGCTGGACATGTTGGAACATCATATCTGGATGACGAGCTTCAATGGAGGAGAATTTTACAGGGAGGTTGGTTACAATTATGAACGCTTTGATTATACCGGCTATAGAAATATGGCCCTAAACGGACAAAAGGCTTATGCAGAAAGAAGAGAATACTGGAACAAAGGACTTGTTTCCCAAATAAGACTTGCCGCAGAATGGTCCAGGATAGTGAAAAGACCGCTCGTCACAACCGAATGCTGGGGTGTGGTTGATTATAAGGACTGGCCACTGCTTGACTGGGGATATGTAAAGGAATTATGTGCTTTAGGTGTTGAAGAAGCTGCAAAGACGGGAAGATGGCTGGCCATTGCAAGCAGTAATTTTTGCGGACCCCAGTTTAAAGGCATGTGGAGAGATATAGAATGGCACAAAAAACTTACCGGTTTAATTCACGAATCCCATCCTGATGAGGATATAAAAAATTCCATTCTGGCTAAAAGAATGAAGAGTATTGTTAAATAAAAAGGTTCGAAAAATCGGAATTCCTTCTGAAAATTCAAACCGAAAAAAAAGTGATATCTGATAACAGGCCGAACCAGCGACCTAGGCAGGTGATTTATTCAGCAATTACCCCTTGAAAATGACCGTCTTTCTCGACCACTGCCTGGTACATGGTTGCAAATGCAGTTTTAATCCAGACCGCCGATATGATAACACCAAAAAAGAGCGCTATCAAACCCAGGATAACTATAAAAAAGGCCAGGATTCCCATTAAGAAGATTTGACCACCGTAACCATTTGTCATTTCCCAGCTTTTATTAAGTGCTTCTGTAAGCTCCATTTCCCTGTCGATAACAAGATAAGGTACAAAGGCCAAACGGCAGGCAAAAATGATTCCAGGTACAATCAGCATAATTAAGCCAATTCCTACGATTAAACCTACAACAACATTGGCCGCCACTGCGTTCCAATAGTTTTTTTGAAAAACTGCAAACATATCCTTGATTTCAAAGGATTCACCGCGCACAGCCATTAAAAACACCCAATTTGTACTATACCCAATAGGGCCTGTAATAAATATTCCAAATCCAATGGCAAATAATACAAACGGGACTATATACCAATGAATATCTTCAGCCTTCCATTGAACCATTGCTGTAGGCCCGGAAATAATACCATAAATAATAGATACAGCTAGCAGTCCGATGAATGCTTTCCACATAATATTCCAGGCTGCACCATAAACATCTCCTGCAGTTGGGAATATTGTTTTTCGATTGTTATTTAAAACTTCCATTTCAATTCAGATTTGATATTGCTCAAATTTACTATTTAAGGAAGTCAGATTTTAGCGACTAAAGTAGTATTCTTTAAATATGCGACTAAAGTAGAGGAAAACCAGGCCCTCTACTTAAGTAGGATTTTTACAAAAGAATTATCGGATCAATTTCAAATGTCTTAAATTGCATGGTAAGTTAATTATTAAGATGGACATAAGAATACAATTTATTATACTGGTCTTATCCCTAGTTTCTGGATTTATCGCTATATTTCTCTC
The DNA here is from genome assembly GCA_964428945.1 of uncultured Bacteroidaceae bacterium. Lineage (GTDB taxonomy): Bacteria > Bacteroidota > Bacteroidia > Bacteroidales > M55B112. Next base: position 7,715 of record CAYSAH010000067.1, read on the forward strand.
AAATCGCATTATGCGTAAGTATCCCCTGGCTTTTCTTTCCAGTTACTTTTATTTTCTCATTTTCATTTATATTTTTTCAGTTTACAGTATTGTTGGTTCTCAAACAGTTAAACTGATTCTTCTGAATCACAATTCACCTTCAGAAATCATCAGCTCCATCACTGCAGTTATGATAGCCCTGGGAATTCCATTTATTATCCTCGCCTGGTATATGTTTATCAGGATTAGTCATGAATTTTATAAAACCGAACTCTCCAAGATCTTTGTAGCACTTTATTTCCTGTTATTTGCGATCTCTTTTATAGGCTATGCCCTTATGAATGTTGATATCGGGGGACTTGAAATCGTTAACTCCTTTATGGATACCCGTCAGCTGATCTGGACTTTTTCAATTCTTATGGCCATTGTCTTTGGGTATTCCCTCTCCTTTATAATTGTAAAATCAAATTCCTTAACAGATGTAAACCAGCGCTACGCCTACCGTTGGTTCGCCTTATGGTACTCAGTAATCACACTACTTAGTATTTCAAGCCTTTTACTGAGTTCAATACATATCGTTTTCGGATTGATTTTTATTATTATTCTAACTGGTTTTCATCTTGTCCCTGTTTTGTTTTTGAATATATACCTGCAGAAATATTATATTTCAACAGTCGAAAAGACAGGATTTACAGGTAGTCTTAATGAGGTGATTGCAAAATTTGAAATTTCGAAAAGGGAAGCTGAAATCATCGAATTGATCTGCAAGGGTATGTCAAACCAGGAAATAAGCAATTCTCTCTTCATTTCTCTTCAAACTGTTAAGGACCATGTTTACAGGATATTTATAAAGACTGGTGTGAAAAATCGAGTACAATTGACAAACCTGGTCAGTTCAACCACTGAGAAATAAAATACCCTGCATTTTTAAAGAATCCCTTTATTCTGATTTTAGCCAAGGATTTAGATTTACAGGATATTTGCCAGGGGGCTCAACTTTAATACCAACCCACCTCCCAAAACATTATTATCGCCGAATCGTCAAGGTGATCGGCTGTCTCAGCGATTATATCGCCCACCAGGTATCTTCCCCATCAATTTCAAATCTGAATTCCATGACCCCGGGCCAAAGGGGAGGTCTCATCTCCATTTCCCAAAGTTCATAAACACCCTTCAACTTCTCGACAATTTCAGGATGCTGTTCAGCCAGGTTTTCGATCTCATAGTTATTTTCCCGGACATCATAAAGAAACGCCTGACCGTCGCGGATATTCCAGATGAGTTTCCATTCCTTGCTCCGTATGGCTTTGTTATAATCGGTCCTCCAATATAGATAGTCATGTACGGTCTGTTCGGGGTGGTTAATCTTCTCAAGGAGATCCACACCGTCTATCTCATCATAGTTGTATCCGGGCAATCCGGCAGCAGCCACCATTGTAGGCAATACATCAATCAGTGAAACCTGTCCGGAATATTGCATTCCAGGCATAATTTTTTGATCCCATTTCATGATCATGGGAATATTTACGCCTCCCTCGAACTGGCTGAATTTCCCAGCCCTGAGAGGCCCATTTTCAGTTGCCCCGGTATAGGTGGCCCCTCCATTATCACTTGCAAAAATGATCAGTGTATTTCTGCCTTTGCCACATCTTTCAAGGGCATCGAGAATCATTCCTATAGCATCATCAAGGGCGGTGATCATCGCATAGTAAACTCTTTTATTATGATCCTCAACGTCTTTAAACTTATTGAAGTATTCTGCTGGTACCTGGAAAGGAGTGTGCGGCGCATTAAAGGCACTCAGGAGAAAAAATGGACTGTTGCTGTTTCGCTCAATAAATTCAATTGATTCCCTTGCTATTGCGAAGGTCAGGTATTCTTCCTCTTCAACAATAGAATCATTGACCCTTATTGCAGAACTACCATTGCGCTGTTGTCTCCAGATATGCTTGTTTGCATAATAGTCATGATGGTGTTCCTCTATTCCCGGAGTGTTTTCTGGTGAATAAAGGGTAAAGGCTTCGTAAAATCCATACTGATAATCAAAGCCCCTTTTGTTGGGATTAAACTGGCTTGCATTGCCCAGATGCCATTTACCGCAAATCCCTGTAGCATATCCTGCACCTTGTAAAATTTCTGAAACCAGGATCTCTTCTTCAGGAATACCCTGTTTCTCGATTTCAGATTTTGTGACATCTGCCATCGGGCTCATGAGCCTCATCGGCTCGACATTAATGAAATGATCGACAAAAAAATATTCATGGCGATTTCTTGAATACCTGTTCATTGGCTGTCGTTCAAATCCAAATCGCTGCTGGTATCGGCCTGTTAACATCGCTGCTCTCGATGGACTGCAAACCGGACTGGAAGTATAAGCACTGGAAAAAAAGACTCCCTGATTCGCAAGTCTCTCAATATTTGGTGTGACAACGCCCCCTGAATCGTATAAGGAAATGTCGTGTTTTGCAAGGTCATCAACAAGGATAATCAGGATATTGGGAGCATCCTGGCCTGCCTCAAATCCTTTAAGAGATTCAAGGTAAGCTGCTTTCTGTTCCAATTTGTCGGGATTTTGAATAATATCAAATGGTCCTCTGTTTACTTTTACAGAAATACAGGACAAAAAGGATAATAAGGGCAACAGCAGGATCAACTTTGCCCGCGGTACTAATTTTTTAACTGGCATTAATTTTTTATATGGAATAAATATATTTCTTTTTTGAATTGCATGGAAGATTTCTTATTCGCTGTAATATCAGTTATCTGATTTTTTAATTATGAATCTGTAAACAATCGGAAATTTATGAAATCAATTATATTTAAAGGTCAATATTACAGATAACACTATGACTGAAAAAGAAAAAGTATTAAAAGTTCTAAAAGATCTGTCAATTGAATATGAGATCTATGAGCACAAACCCTTACCAACAATCGAGGTGGCCATGGAAGTGTGGAAAGATATTGACAGTACCCATTGCAAGAACCTGTTTTTCAGGAACCATAAAGGCAACAGGCATTACCTGGTGATCCTGGAATCGAACCAAAAACTTGATGTGCGTGACCTGGAGCAAAGGCTAATGCAGGGAAAGATCTCATTTGCCTCCCAGGATCGAATGGACAGATATCTTGGCCTGAGTGCAGGATCAGTGAGCCCCTTTGGCTTGATCAATGACAGGGAGAACCATGTCCATATTTTCATCGACAGCAAACTTAAGCATTCGGTAAAGATCAGTTTCCATCCAAATGACAACAAGGCTTCGGTAGTGATCTTATTCAGGGATTTCATGAAATACCTCGACTGGACAGGTAACTCATACGAGTTCCTGGAATTGTATTAGACATGAGTTGAAAATGCAGACGCCAATTTCAAGAGAGAGGACTGCTCACCGATATTTTACCGAATTCCTTTATTTTATTTGACTTTGCCCTTATGTTTTTTGGATATTTGATGATCAAATAACCAATTAAAATAAATAATCATGGATACAACAAACGCAAAGGGGCATGTTACACTTGTAGCCGGATTGCACATCGGATATGGGGCCTTAAAGCTTATTGCTGCTATGATCGTATTCCTGGCAATGCGCTTCGCGTGGGGCTTCATTCCGGATGAAGACGAAATAGCACACCAGGTATTTAAAACACTTTTATCAATACTTCCCTCAGTAATCGCCTTCTTTGGTTTTATTGATGTTTTGGCAGGGATTGCACTATTTTCCTACAAACAATGGTCAAGGGTAATAATGATCGCCGTTTCAGCCCTGAACTGCCTGAATATTCCCATTGGTACCGCAATCGGAGTATATTCCATTTGGGCTTTGATGAAACCCGAAGTGCTGGAATTATTTGAATAGAGGGAATGTTAAATAATAAAAAAGAGCCTGTGTTCGGGGATTCACACACAAGCTCTTTTTATTGGAATCGGCAAGGATCAGTACCTCTGTCTTTCCTTATAATGTGTATGCAGGAGTTCATGTGACTTGTGTCCCAGGGGCTCCCCAAGGAATTCCCTGTAGAGCTGCAGGACTTCAGGATTCTCATGGGATTTTCTTATGGTCAGAGCCATATCCTCCTCGTAAATTGCAGCCGCACGTTTCTCCCTGATCTTCTGGTTTGTAGGGATCGGTTGTCCTCCGCCTCCTAAACATCCTCCAGGGCAGGCCATCACTTCTATAAAGTGGACATCAATTTCCCCATCTTTAACTGCCTGCATTAATGACCTGGCATTTGAAAGACCGTGTGCAACAGCACATTTCAGTTCAACTCCCTCAAGAAATTTCCATTCCTCCAGGCAATCTTCAATTTTCACAGAGGCTTGCTTTATGCCTTCAAATCCACGTACTGGTGTAATGTTTAGGTTTTCAAACGGAACTTCTCTTCCAGTAATAATCTCATATGCCGTCCGCAATGCCGCTTCCATAACTCCTCCTGTGGCTCCAAATATAACTGCAGCACCGGATGAATCACCCATCAGTTTGTCATATTTATCCTCCTTCATCTGGTTGAAGTCGATACCGGCTTGTCGGATCATCCTTGCCAGTTCCCTTGTGGTAAGGACATAATCTACATCCTTATATCCACTTGACCTCATTTCCGGGCGATCTGCCTCATATTTCTTTGCGGTGCAAGGCATAATTGAAACTGTAATGATCTTCCTGGGGTCGATTCCGCGTGTTTGGGCATAATAGGTTTTAGCAAGGGCCCCGAACATTTGCTGGGGTGATTTACAGGTTGAAACATTTGGCAGATATTCACGTAATTTATGTTCAATAAATTTGATCCTTCCTGGAGAACAGGA
>CAYSAH010000068.1:0-12395 GCA_964428945.1 uncultured Bacteroidaceae bacterium
AAGGGTTCTGCCCTGGTTAATTATACCGGCCACGGGGAATATTACGGATGGCTTGACCCTGCCTTCAGAATGGGAAACATAGATACCCTTAAAAACATTTATAAATATCCCCTGATGATCGGCAATGGTTGCAGCACCAACCAGTTTAACCTTTCCAACCAGGATTGCTTTGCAGAAGCGGTAATTAAAGTTAAGGACAGGGGTGCGATAGGCTATATTGGCTGTACCAACGATTCATACTGGGATGAGGATTATTACTGGGCTGTTGGTGTGGGCCCCTTTTCATCTGCCCCTGTTTATGAGGAGACAACGCAGGGATACTATGACAAGGTATTTCACCTCCATGATGAAGCAATGGAAGATTGGTCTCCAAGTATGGGAGAGATGATATTCGCAGGGAATATGACCGTACAGCAGAGTACTTCAATAAGGAAGAAATACTATTGGGAAATCTACCAGATCATGGGAGATCCAAGCCTGGTACCATGGTTTAGGGTCCCCGCAAATGAAGCTGTGGATTTCCCGAAGCTTATTCCTGAAGAGGCTTCAATGATCAATGTAACTGCATCGGCTTACGACTACGTTGCAGTTTCAGCGGGAGGAAATTTAATTAATGCGAAGCATACTGATAAATTTGGTCAGGCAAGTCTTGAGATCCCTGAATTATATAGTAAAGAAGATCTTGTTCTTGTCGTGACAGGGGATCTCCGTCAACCTTTCATAGATACCATTTATCGGGGAAATACAGGAGCCGGATACCTTGAGCTTGCTTCTCACCGGATAATGGATGAGTCTGTATTGCCGGATGGAATAGTTTCAGCAGGAGAGGAGTTTTCACTGGGTTTAAAACTTGTGAACAAGGGGAGCATGAAATTGCGTTCCCAGGAGCTTACCATGCGCTGTAAGGAGAATTTCATTTCGATCCCGGATTCAGTTATCCATACAGCTGCGATCGAGGCGGGTGATACCCTGGAACTCATCTATGCATTCAGGATCAAAGCAGGAAGTATCAATGAAGACATGAAACCCTTCACCCTTGGAATAATGAGAAGTCCAATTTCAGGTGGGAATACCCTTTACTTTAAGGAGTATATTCATTCACCCTTGCTTAAGTCTTCCGGGATCACATGGGAAGACAGAACACATGGTAATGGCAACGGGATCATCGAAGCAGGGGAGAGCTTACGTCTGACCTGGGATCTGAAAAATCTTGGCAGTTTCAGGTCAGATTCCCTTTCTGTTCAGGACAGCGAACAAACGTATGAGTTGTTTTCGCAGTTTTCATCGCCAAAACGAAGGGGAATCGGTGCTTTTGAAAAATATGCATATCAATTCACTGCTACTATTGACAAGGATATACCCTTGGGCACCAACCTGCAATTGAAACTGCTGATAGGCGATGGAATGTATACCGTAAATGATAGTATTACCTTAATTACAGGGAGGCATTTTGAGGATTTTTCTTCGGGGGACATTTCAAAATTTAACTGGAGCAATTCGACTTACGGATGGAAAATCGATTCCCTTACATTTTATGGGGCACCCTATTCATTGAGATCAGGTGTAATCCCACACGATTTCAGCACTTCCATTCAGATCGGGATCAGGATCGATCAGCCTGATACAATATCATTTGACTACAAAGTTTCATCTGAGTCAGGCTATGACTACCTGAAATTCTATATCGACGGTGTCCAGGCAGAACGTTGGTCTGGGATAACAGAATGGAAGACATACAGACATTTCCTTGGGACCGGTAAGCATCTTCTTGAATGGAGGTATCAGAAAGATAGCAATACCACAAGGGGAGAGGATGCAGCATGGATCGATAATATTGTTTTTCCGCTTCATGCATTTGACAGCCTGGACCTGGGTATCTTAAGACTGATAAGTCCGAAAAGCAGTAAGGACCTGGGAAATTCAGAGAATATAAAACTTGAGGTTATAAATTGTGGCCAAGATACCATCAGGGCTTATTCCGTAGGATACAGTTTGAATACTGAAAACTGGACAGAGCTTGTTTTTGAGGATACATTGAACCCGGGTCAGTTGGTTGAAGTGGATTTTCCGGGAAATTTGGACCTGTCAGAAGTGGGTTCAAATATTATTACTGCAGGAGCCAGGACTGCAGGAGACAGCTACCCGGGGAATGATACAATAGGGTTCATTGTGCACCATTACGCATTTCCCGATCTCAGGCTGTCACTATTGGGTATTGACAGTATTTCGAAGGTATACTCTGATGCCGTGGTTGAAATAAGCAATGAAGGCAATGTTTTAATCGATCAATTTGAATATTCATATTTCCTTGACGGGAAGCATTGGAATAATGCTAACAAAAGCATCGGACTGGAGCCGGGGAATTCTTTAGAGATTGAGCTCAGATTGATTGGAGAGGAGAATGAAAATATTGATTTTGGATGGCATGATTTCACGATCGTATCAAAGCCCGACAGTGTGCTTCCCGGGAATATCATTGAAGGAAAAGTGTTCTGGAACGTGCAGTCCATTGGTGAAATCTACGGTTCAACATTCCTCGTTTACCCAAACCCTGTATCCGGCTCATTCACACTTCAGTTGTCGGACCAGGCAGAATTACCTGCAATACTCGATATTTTTGACATCACGGGCAAGCAGGTTTTCACAGACAGGCTGTTCCAATTGGAAAATAAGTATAATTCTGAAGATATTTTTAGTAAGGAAGGACTTTACCTGCTCAGGCTTACAGGTAAAAACAAGCAGCTTATTTCTTCAGGAAAAATTGCAGTAGCCAGAATCAAATAATCGTCGGACAAATATCTCTTTCAATACTAAATTTCTGAAATTCACCAGCTCACCAATTCATCAGCCTTCTAAATCCGGAAAACAAATCAACAAATAACCTCCCCAACATCCCCCGCCTACTTCAGCCTCAGGTCCATTGTTCCTCCCCTGATATAGTAACAGGTAGAAGCACAATCGTCAGAACCGTCCACAACCCTGAGTTTATCCCCGTCAATTGCAACAATCGTTTCATCTCCTTGTTTGTAAGTAGCTTTAACAGAATATTCCACTCCTACTGCAGAGTATAAGAGGCGTTCCTCGGTCCATGTGGTATCAATAAAATCAATGTTGCCGTCTTCATAATCGCCTGAGTAGAATGTAAGCGGAACAAAGGGATTCTCATCATTTATTGTAACTGTAACGATAAGCTCTGCCGAATCGGGCACAAACTCCATGCAATAATCACAATCAATGTAAAAGTCAAGGTCTTCCTGCTCACATCCTGTAAACTTCAGGGAAACAACTGTAAGTGCCAGCAGTATAATGGGTGTGGTATATATTATCTTTTTCATTACCAATAGATTTCTTTCCTGTCATATTCAACATCAGGATATGATATCCTGAAAAAGGCTGTAATATTCACTTTCAATCCTTTATCGAGCATGCTTTCAAAATTATACCAGTCAGCACCTGCCTTCAATCCCAGGTACCTGCCTGAGACTCCAATTCCTGCTGATGGAATAATTTTATAACTTATACCCGGATCAAGGGATGTTCCCATGTAATTCGGGAAAGAGAGAAAACCGTTCACTGAACCATATGCGAACAGTTTAAATATGCCTGACTCATATATCCTGAAATATTTTCCAATCCCATGGCTCCAGCCGATCCTGCGCTCCCTGTACTGAAAAGTAGTGTCATTTTCGGTGTTTTGGACCTTCAGCAGGAAGGGACGAAAATCGATCCCGGTTTCCAGGAAGAAGGCCCGCTTTGAGTCGACCAGTCCACCTCTGAACTGCATAAGATAATCTGTTGAATTGAAGGAATTACCATATAAGAACTGAAATTCCGAAAAGTCCAGCCCAGGGGCTATTTTTCCTCCGTTCTCTGTGATCAGGCTTACAAGGGAATCGTTTCCGCTTAGCCTTGCCAGTTCAAGTATACTTCTTCCATTTTCCACTTCATGATTCACGTTTGCCCCATTTTCAACGAGTAAACGGGCCATTTTTACATCTTTGTATGTGATAGCGTAAGCGAGAGGGGTGTATTCTTTATTGTTTGCAATGTTCAGATCAGCCTTGTATTCAATAAGAAGCTGGAGCAAACTATAAGTTCCGTGCTGAGTAGCAACAATCGCAGGTGTATCCCCATTCTTGTCCTGAACATCCGGATCCAAACCATTCTGAAGAAGCACGTCAGCTGTCTCAAGATGTTCAAAGGTAACTGCTGCAAGCAGCGGATCATTTTTCTCTTTGTCAGTAACTTTCGGATCTGCTTCATAGAACATAAGAAGATCTGCAGATTGATATTGGTTCGTGGCGGCAGCATAGATAAGGGGAGTTACACCGAAGTCGTCCTTGAGGTTTGGATCTGCACCCTGTTCGAGAAGGTATTTTGCTGACTGGAAATCATTGTTAAATATTGCAATAAATAGAGGAGTTTCATTATTGAATCCGGGTGTGTTTACATCTGCTCCGTATTCAATAAGCAACTTCATGATAGCCATGTTTCCTTTTTCAGTTGCATAAATTAATGCAGTGTTTCCGGTTGTGGAAACTGAATTTGGATTTGCACCACGAGACAAAAGCATCGTGCTGTTTGCGGAATCGCTCTTTATAACAGACTCAAGTAAATTCCAGTCGTCTTCTCCTTCCCTGAAATAGGAAGTATCTACCGCAATGCTTAGCTCCTCTTCCTGTGCCTTAATTTCGCAGGGATAAAGCAACAGGAAGATAATCCCTGTCAGAAATACAGAATTAGCAAATGCTTTCATATATTTTTAATATTTATCCGCCCGACCTTTTTACTTTATAGCCCTCTGAGGTAAGGATAGTAAGAATCTTTTCCCTGTGGTCACCCTGCAGAAGGATCTCCATTTCTTTAACCGTTCCGCCAACACCACATTTATTCTTTAACAGTTTTCCCAATTCTTTCAGATCTTCAGCTGTTCCTTTAAATCCCGTGACCAGGGTCACCGCTTTGCCTTTCCGGTTCTTTTTATCAAGTGAAACATATAAATTTTGTTGCTTAGGCGGTAGAGTTTCCTCCTGTTCCTTACCTTCATAGTCAAATTTGAAATCATTGCTGGTTGAATATACAACACCCAACCTCTTTTTCCAATCGTTTTCCATCGTAATGACTTTAATACAAATGTAACAGATTGGAATGAAGTTAATAAAGAATATTCTATAAAAATCCGGGTTCAGTCATTTTTATCCTGCAATATGTATCACTGGTCAAACCGAACAGGTGATTCGGCTTTTTACTGCAACCATCTGACCGGGAAAATGTCTCACCATAGTTAGTCAGACGGTTTTAGAAGTTTCAGATTGTTGATAAATGGACTGATAAAAATGTACCATTTGAAAGGGATATTTTATCTCTCCTTCAGGATTATGTCTTAAATTAGTTTTCGAATTGATTGGAAGTAGCTATGAGGAAAATTGCACTAATATGGTTCTTTTTAATTGCTGTAAATCAATTTCTGAGTGCCCAGACTAACCCGGATGACTATTGGCTTGACAATGGATTTACGAGCGGACAGACTGTAAATACCAATTCGGGATTCTTTTATGATGATGGCGGCTACGATGTGTATCATGAGAACCAGGATTGGAACGTTACGTTTTGCTCTGAAAACGGAGAGCCTATCACGATCGACTTTAAGGGTTTCAGGACGCACTTTGGAGGTGGCAGCTATACTCAATATGATTTTATAAATATAGATTATCCCGGGGCAAGCTATGTAGCCTATGATAATGATACTCCCGAATTTGGTTTTACATCACAGAACGGCTGCATAGATATTGGATTTCATTCTGACGGTGACGGAATGATTGATTCAGGATGGGTTGCCGAGATCTATGCTGTACCTCCCCCGTTTAACAATGACCCCACAGGTGCTGAGGATCTTATTGTAGGAAATGTTTGTTCTCCGTCCTTTTATACCAACAAGGGGGCCTATAATACCACCGGTCTTGGAAGCCCGCCATGTAAGGAATACTTTGGAGGTGATGTATGGTTCAGGGTCGTTGTACCTCCATCCGGTGTGGTGAAGATTGAAACCTTTGCAGGTACTTTGGAGTATGCCATTTTAGATATTTTCAGGAGTGCGAACAGCACAATTTTATCCTCTGAAAGAATTACCTGCGTTGACGACGGAGGGGCTATGCCTTCTGTTACCTTGACCTCTCCTATAGTAAGCCCGGGAAATATTTTATACATCAGATTGTTCGGGGAACAGGCAAAGAGTGGCTTGTTCGGGATCTGTGCATCAGACCCTTCTACGCCGGTAACAGGATTTACAGGGCCGGGCGGGGTAGGTGATTCCATTAGCCTTGATTTCTGGTACAGGCCTGATTTTGGATTGCTTAATGCTTCAGACCTGGACGTAGCTGACAATGAACAGGTAAAAACCTGGAAGGATCAGTCAGGCAACACCAACGACCTTGTTCAGGCCACAGGAAACCTTCAGCCTGTATACAATGAAAATGCAATAAACGGCTTTGGGTCGCTTCAATTTGACGGGACAGACGATCTCTTTGCTCTTGAATCAGGTTCGGGCGATGCTCCTTTACACTGGTTCGCAGCCGGCTCATTCTCGGGCAGTACCCGTCAGACGATGGTTTCAATCGGCGATGGGCTTGCAGGAAAGACCGCTTCCCTTTCAAGACATACCGATGGCCGGTATTTTAGCTTTACCAATTCCGACCTGTACGGACCTCTCCTGACCGACGGGCAGTACTACATTTTCCACGCCAGTCATGAAGCCGTAACATCCTATCACTTCCTGGAACTCGATGGTTTGTCGCAAACTGTGGATGCTGAAGCATTTCCACTGGAGAGTGACGGGTCTCTCCAGTTGGGGGCATCCTGGGATAATTCAGATCCCTTTAGTGGACAGATCAGTGAGCTTATTCAGTATCGCAAAATCCTTAATTCTGCACAGGAAATAATTGTAAACAATTATCTGTCTGCTAAATATAACATAGACCTCGATGCAAATAATCTTTACGCATATAAAAATTCTTTCCATTTCGATGTTGCAGGCATAGGAAGAGTCGACGCAAACAACACCCATACAAAGGCTGAATCTGCAGGGATACTTGCCATCAGTGGAGCTGATGACCTTAACAACAATGAATTCCTCCTGTTTGGTCATGATAACGGAGACTTTTCTACCTGGAATTCCGGTGATGTTCCATTAAGCGATACGAATATTGTAAGGCTTGACAGGATCTGGAGAGTAACGCTGGTCGGATCTCCCGGGGATGTTACCCTTAGTCTTTCAAAGACTGCTTTACCGCCGCTTCCTGCCGGATTTGTTGCCTATAACATAATGCTCGATTCCGATGGTAATTTCTCTTCAGGCGCGCAAACATTCGGACCTTTTGTGATAAGTGATGAACTGGTGATCAATAATGTTCCTGTTTCAGATGGCGATTACCTTTGTATTGCAGCTGTAAGACCTTTTATTTCATTCTCTTCGGCAAACAGTTCATCCATGGAATCCATAAGCAATCCAACAATCCAGGTAGAGCTGAATTATGCTGTTTCTTCTGTTGTTGATATTGATTATGCTGTTGTTGGATCCACGGCAATACAGGGAATCGATTTCTCACTTGTCAATGGCAGTGTGTCAATAACTCCCGGTAATAAAACAGTAAATATTGTTCCGCTGGTCATTGACGATAGTGAACCGGAAATCCCGGATGAATACTTTGATATAGAAATTTCAACTGCTTCCACGGGAGTTACAGCAGATCTGATAACTGTTGCGAGACATACTATAGTGAATGACGATCTTGAATTGGCTATATCAGCCAGCAAAACGATCACCGGGGAGTGTACAGGATCTTTTTCAGAGATCGTTGTCACACCTCTTGGAACCGGACCGTTTACCTATTCCTGGACGCCTTCTGCAGGACTTGACAATACTACGAATGACACTGTGATTGCCAATCCGGCAACTACAACAACTTATACGGTGGAAGTTACCGACACTTATGGTCTTAAAGTGAATGATAATATCCAGATCCAGGTGATCCCTGCTCCTGCGATGCCCACAATCACAGTCAATGGTTCAACTTCTGTTTGTGAAGGAGACTCGGTTAATCTTTCAGCCCCGGCAGGATTCCCGACATATATCTGGTCAGATGGACAATCAGCCGACAATATCTGGGTAACTAATTCCGGAAATTACAATCTTACAGTTGCTGACACATTTGCCTGTTTCAGCCAGGTATCTGCTGATGTAATTATATCGGTTAACCCTTTGCCTGCGGCACCCGGGATTTCAGCCGGCGGCCCACTGGCCTTTTGTGAGGGTGACAGCGTTGAGCTTATTGCTGAAACAGGATACGCAAGTTACAATTGGTCCGATCTCTCCTCAGGCAATACCCTGGAAGCCAAGCTGCCGGGCGATTATTATGTTTCCGGAACGGACCTGAACGGATGCTCGTCGCTGAATTCAGATACCCTAAGCGTTATTGTATTTTCTAATCCTCTGCAACCCCTGGTTACACCGGGAGGACCGGCAGACTTTTGTGAAGGCGATTCATTAAAACTTACTGCTCCTGCCGCTTATTCATCCTACACATGGAATAGCGGGGAGACAAGCAGGGAGATCTATGTCACTTCCGCAGGAGATTATAATGTGGTGGTAAGCGATGCCAATGGCTGTAAGAGTATCCCTTCTTCCGATGCTGTGATCTCGGTGAATTTATTGCCATCCGCTCCGGTAATTATCCCTTCGGGTCCCTTATCCTTTTGTGAAGGCGGATCGGTTGATCTGAATGCAAATCCGGGTTTCGGTTCATATTTTTGGTCAGACGGAGGCACCGGGCAGTTCAGAACGATTATAATTTCCGGAAGCCTCAGTGTTATTGGCGAAGATTCGAATGGATGCAGAAGTCCCGAGTCTGCTTCTATTGATGTAATTGTGAATCCGGTTCCGGAGCAGCCACTGATTACACCCGGAGGTACTGTATATGTAATTACAGGAGACAGTATTGAACTGACTGCACCGGCTTCAGACAGCTATCTGTGGAGCCCGGGGGGAGAAAGTACGCAGTCTGTTATGATTAAAACCAGCGGAACCTATTCGCTTATTGTTGGAAACACCTTCGGATGTCAGAGCATCTCTTCCGAGCCTGTGAATGTAATTGTAAGTGATTTTCTTCCGCCTCCTGAAGTAACCATTGATGGTGTCCTGTCATTTTGCCTGGGAGGATCCGTTAATTTGATCGGACCCGTCGGATTCTCAACCTATACCTGGTCAAACGGGTCTAGTGGCCAAAATATATTTGTTTCAGAGTCAGGAACGATCACCCTTATTGTGACCGATGGCGATGGGCATGAGAGCATTCCATCAGATCCGCTGACAGTAACTGTATTTGATTTGCCAGGCATCACTGTTTCAGATATCAGGGAGCCAAATTGCAAAGGGGGTTCCGATGGAAGTATTTCACTGACTGCAAGCGGAGGGCTCGCTCCATATGACTATTCCTGGACCGGATTTGATGAAACTTCTTCAACTTTAGGTGGAATAGGAGCAGGAAGTTATACAGCAATTCTTACGGACAAGAATGAATGTTCAGTTTCTGAAATTGTGCAGTTGGAAGAGCCTGACGCACTTGAAGTGGAAATTGTTATAAGTGATGCATTCTGTCCCGACTTTTCAGATGGTCGTCTTGAGCTTTCAATATCAGGAGGAACAGAGCCATACTCGCTTAGCTGGGATGGGGGAGAGACGGGGGAGATTTTAAATGACCTTCCGCCGGGCGATTATCCTTTCAGTGTGTCTGATGCCAATAACTGTTTCATTGAATCTGGCGCAAGTGTTTCCTATGTAAATGATTTTTGCTTTACTGTTCCGGAAATAATTACTCCCAATACCGATGGATGGAACGATACATGGAAAATCGAAGGGCTTGAAGTTTATCCTGATGTGACGCTGGAAGTGTTTGACAGGTGGGGTAAAAGGGTGTTCTATTCCGAGGGTCATGATGTTTATTTTAACGGTACATATAATGGAAAGGAACTGCCGATGGAATCATATCATTATGTTATTGATCTGCATAATGGTTCAGAAAGAATAATAGGAAATCTTACAATCATCCGGTAATGAGAAAACGAGGGCGAATATTTTTGGCTGGCTTGCTGCTTATAATGAACTTCACAATTGTTATGGGGCAGCAGCATCCTTTCTACAGTCAGTATATGCTGGATAAATTCCTTGTTAATCCGGCTGTTGCAGGTGTAAATGGAATTACTTCTTTTAATTTTATTTCACGGCAGCAATTTGTTGGATTTGAGAATGCTCCTCAAACTTTTGCAATTAATGCACAAAGCAGGTTGCTGGAGGACAGCTATATATTCAGGCGGCTCTTGCTAAGAAAGAACAACAAGAAGAAGAGCCGATCCGGTCGTGTAGGACTCGGAGGTTCCATTTATTCTGACAGAAATGGTATAATTAACCGCACCGGTTTCCAGGGTACCTATGCCTACCATGTTAACTTCAGCAACAGGTTGCAGGTATCTGGTGGTCTCAGTATTCATGGGTATCAATTCAGAATTGATGACACGGATGTGCCCTATGCTGATCCGGGGGATCCCATTCTGGATGTAAACCATAAATCATTCTTTGTTCCGGATGCAAGTGCAGGGATTTTTATTACGAATGGAAACCTGTATGGAGGTGTCGCAATGACGGATCTCCTGGCATCAAAATTGAAGATCGGGCGCGAGATATATGCAGATTACAAAGCATTACGGCAATACAACTTTCTTGCAGGATACAAGATCGACATGGGTTCAAAATTTTCACTCGAACCTTCCGTCCTCCTTAAAGCAACCACAACAAATTTCGCGATGGATTTCAATACGCGTTTCTATTACACTGAAGATTACTGGGCCGGCTTATCATACAGATCCGATAAATCGATGGTTGTAATGATCGGGGGCAGGATCGACAGGTTTTACCTCGGGTATGCCTATGACCTGAATATGGGTCCAGTCAGAACATATACTTCAGGTTCACATGAAGTTATTTTCGGATTAAGGATAGGGGATAACAGCACAAGAAGGTTCAGGTGGCTGAAGCAGGACCAGCGAAATTACGATATTTAACTATCGCCAAGCTCAAGCTGATTTCTGATCAATTCAAAGTATGAGCCCTTCTTTTTTATGAGTTCCTGGTGCGAACCCTGTTCCATGATCTTCCCTTTTTCGAGTACCACGATCTGATCAGCATTCTTAACTGTACTTAAGCGATGGGCAACGATAACCACTGTTTTTCCTTTGAACACAGTTTCAAGGTTGTCCATTATCCTTCTTTCATTTGTTGCATCCAGGGAACTTGTACCTTCATCAATAAACAGGAAATCGGGATTATTATAAATTGCCCTCGCAATCAGGATACGCTGCTTCTCACCTCCGCTCAGCGATAGTCCCTGTGTACCGATCACAGTATTGTATCCGAGGGGCAGAAGATCTATAAAATCACTGATACATGCCATTTTAGCAGCGTGAATCAATTTCTCAATATTTACCTCTTCGTGTCCAAGGGCAATATTGTTTGCAATGGAATCAGCGAATATGTAACCGTCCTGCATAACAACCCCGCAGTGCTGCCTCCAGAAATCTGCAGGAATGTGTACGATACTCTGGTCTCCAATCCTGATCTCCCCTTTTACCGGAGGGTAAAAACCGAGAAGAAGTTTAACCAGTGTCGATTTGCCGCTGCCACTTCGGCCTACAATTGCAGTAACAGTATCCTTAAGGAGTTTCAGATCAATATCCTCCAATACCAGTCTTGCATGGGGGCCGCCATAGGAAAATGAGAGTGCTTTTATATTTATTTCCGATCCATCCGGGAGTATGGGCAAACCGTTCCTGTTCTCATTCTCATCTTTCGTATCATGAATCTCATTCAAGCGTTCAAGGCTTATACCTGCATCCTGTGCCCGGTGCATAAAGTCTATCAATTGTTCCAGGGGACTGTTCAGCTGACCAAGTATATAACTTACAGCCAATAACATACCAAGGGTCATCGACCCGTTTATTACTGCAAGTGCGGCTACAACAGTTATCAGGATGTTTTTCAGTTCATTTACAAACCTGCCGCCTGCTTCCTGGTACTGGTCTATGGTAAGCCCTTTAATGTTTACGCGGAAAAGTCCAGCCTGTATATTTTCCCATTCCCATCGCTTGGACCTTTCTGCATTTTTTATCTTGATATCCTGGATCCCGTGAACCAGCTGTATCAGTTTACTCTGATTTTCGGAAAGTTTGGCAAATTGTTTATGGTCGAGGGTTCTCCTTCGTTTCATGAACAGCAATACCCAAAGGAAATATAGTGCTGAGCCAACGAGGAATATTAAAAGGATCTTCCAGCTGAAGATTGCAAGGAT
>CAYSAH010000069.1:0-3053 GCA_964428945.1 uncultured Bacteroidaceae bacterium
AACGGCCTGGTATTTCTTTCCAACAGGATTGAGAGTTCAACCAAGCAGTATGTTGATGAGAATGGCAACTCCCTTTTTAATATTTATTATATTCCTGTTGATGAGGGTAAACCAAAGGCAGATTTCAAAGTGAAAAAATTCCTGGATTTTCCCAATGATGCAAATTATGGGCCCCTCTGTTTTGCTAAGGATTTTCAGATGATGTGTATTTGCATACCCAATGGTTACGCTGGGTTTAACCTCCCAAAAAATGGGAACGGAGGCTTGTATTTTGCATACAGAACATCTGCCGGTAACAATTCTGAAGAGGAATGGGGCGATTTTACACCCATCCCCTTTGAGCATAACGATCCCGAACTGAATTTTTTCTCTCCATGCCTGTCTCCTGACGGGATGACCTTATATTTTGCAGCTGAAAATATGGACGATTCATTCGGCGCATGGGATATTTATGTTTCGAGATTGGAGGGGGATCATTGGTCTGAACCTGAAAACCTTGGCAGCAGGATCAATACAGCTGAGTGGGAGCTTTACCCCTTTTATAACAATAGCGGCAGACTTTATTTCAGCAGTAAGGGCCATGGCTCAACAGCAGGCAGTTTCGACATCTTTTTTTCAAGTAATTATAAAGGTGAATGGTCTGTTCCCTCTAAAGTACCACGTTTAAATTCAGTAAATGATGAATTATCCGTTTACATTGAAAATGATTTAAATGAAGGATATTTTAGCAGGACCGGCAGGGAGAATTATATAAGCCTGCGCTTCGGGTTACCTAATTTTGAGCCTATAACAGATCTGCAACAACCACTTCGAAATCGTTTTTGTTTCCGCCTGCGGGAAAACACTCTTGATACAATCGATTATACCATTTTTTCCTATGAGTGGGTGATCAATGATACATTCCACATCCCCGGACATGATGTTAAATATTGCTTCCCCGGATCGGGAAAATACCATATGAGTTTCAATGTTACCAACAAAGTTACCGACACGGTGATCATGGGGGCAGCAACATTGGATCTCGACCTTAAATTGCATCAGCAGGCAGTTATTTCAGCCCCGGACACAGTCAGGGTAAACGAATCAGTTATATTTAGTGCAGATCAGACTGTTTGGGATCAGTGGCCCATATTAGAGTATAAATGGGATTTCGGTGATGGAATACAGGACAGGGGAAAGAATGTCAACTATCAGTATCGTCAGCCTGGTGAATATAATGTTGCACTTGAAATCAGGGGAGACAAGAAAAATTTTAGTCAAAGATATGCTGTTCCAAAGAAGATCGTAGTTCTTCCACAGGACCTGTAAATCCTGCAAATCTATGTTATTATTTTTATTTGCACGGAATTTGCATATTTTTATGAAATCGAGTAACGTAAATTGAAATGAGAAGATCAATTGTATTGATAATTATTATATATTTCTTTCAAACAGGCCATAGCCAGCCTGTTCCCAATAAGGAGGAAAATATACCTCACCTGATGACTTTCGGAAATGAAGCTGGCATCAGCTGGGGTGATGATGATTTTTCCCAGGCATTCTTTTTCCTTATACCGTCTGATTTTAAACGCCAGGTTTTCCTGAGGGTCTTTGATCCCGATATCGGAGGCGAAGTCGATGAGATAAGGGGAGACTGGAATACGGAATGCCGGTTTGAAGTTTTTGGTGGTGAGGGTTGTCATTCGGAGGATGATGCCAGGGAAACCTCCCCCTTTGGAAATTATAAGAGTGGTACTTTGCTGGGTATGAAAGTGTTTGATTCCAATCCAAGATATGATAACAGCTGGTATACCTTTGGGCCGTTTAATCCTGCAGAGGGAGAGTACAGCAGGGAGTTTGACGGGTATATATTCAAGGTGATCTGCGAGGGAATCTCCGGAGATGATGGTAATATGTATAATTATTTTATGAGCACGAGCGGCACGGAAAATATAACTATTGAGGGTGCAAATGCTTTTGCCTACGAGTATTCCTTCCGGATGCATAATGATCCAAATGAAGTTTCACATATTTACCCCTATATAACAGAAGGAACAATTACCGTCAAGATCTCAAATTTTGACTGGGATAATGACGGGGATATACTGGTAGTTTCTAAGGAGCGGCAAGGGCAGCGCCTAAGCGTATCCGGGGAAGAGAACTGGGCAAGAGACGAGATCAAGGTGATTGAGGGTGAGGTAAAAAGTTCCTATGACTTCCAGTTCGCAAAGTTGAAAAAGCCGGTGGTAAAAAACAATAATGTTGTGGTTAATGTGCGAAACCAGTATGATGAGACGATGCCATTCTACACCAGTCCGATCGGGGGGGTTCCAAAATACAAATATGGTGCGATACTTGAAGAATTGGATGAAGATTAACAAATTAAACGCGTTTATGGCAAGAAAACTGCTCTTTATAATTTTGCTTTGCACGGTCTCTTTCAGTGGAAGCTCCCAGTCGTTCCAGATCATGCATTATGGCATTAAAGACGGACTTTGTCATGAGTCAACGTTTTCTATTATCCAGGATTCCAAAGCTTATATTTGGGTCTCCACAACCCAGGGTCTTTGCAGGCTTGACGGAAAGCATTTCAGTTCACAGTTCCCCGGAGACACACTTCCTTCTTCAATATCAACAAACAGCTTTAAAGACAGTAAAGGCCGGATCTGGTTTGGTTATGTAGACGGAGAAATTTCAATGCTCAGAAATAATTCATTTAAGGTTTTCTCGCTGCAAGGTGTGGATAAATCATCAATTGTTGGTTTTGCCGAGGACAGGTCCGGAAATATCCTTGCCATGACGCAACAGCATGGAATGATGATTATTGATGAAAAATTGGAATTTACATTCCTTACTGAGCCTTTTTCCGGAATTTTTGTTTCAGATTTCCTGCTTACCGGCAATGGAAATTTACTTATCGGGGGATTTGACGGGCTCACCCTCTTTACCTCTTCCGGCGGACCAGACCTATACTCGAATGCAGGACGGATCAAAGGTATCCCTTATACCCGGATCCAGGATATGCAGGCAGGTATTGAGGAAAATACCTTCTGGCTGGGAACTGAAGATGAAGG
>CAYSAH010000069.1:3063-12354 GCA_964428945.1 uncultured Bacteroidaceae bacterium
CTTGTGAGTGGTTCCGGGAATGAGCCTGAGGATTATAAAGTTGAGGCCAGCGGTGTTGAACTTGGACTAAAGTATAGCAGCATATATTCCATTCTGGTTGATGAAGCAGGATACCTCTGGTTAAGTGATTACGGAAAGGGAGTTTACCGGTTTTCTGTTAAGGAAGGTAATGAGCTCCGGAATAAAATGATCTTCGATGTTAAAGGCGGCTTACCTGAAGAATATATCAAAGAGATCATTAAGGATGATGAAGGAAATATCTGGTTTGCCTCGCAGAGCAATGGTTTGGCAGTCCTGAGGGACCAGGCTTTCAGCTTCTATGATCGTGGAGGGAGTGTCCTTCCCGAAATCACTGCAGTAAGTTTGCAGAAAGATGATTTCTGGTTCGGAGGCAAAGGTGGAAATCTTGTCCGGAAGGATGCTAATGACCCCTCCAAACAAAAAGTATTTGGTCCTTCCAACGGACTTCCAATGGAGACAATTACTGCACTCTGGCAGGATGAGGACAATAACCTCTATATAGGAACCGAGTCATCAGGCGTATATTTTATGAACAGGTCAACACTGAATATAAAGAAATTCTATACCGCCGACAATTCGCTTGGAAACAGCATAAATGCAATTGATGGTGACAGTAATGCTATATGGATAGCTACGAATAATGGTATTTACAAGGTCAACCGCCACGGTGGATCAATTGAGCATCAGAGTACAAATACAGGACTTCCTCATAATGTTATTAATGATGTTCTGATCGATTCCAGGGGGCGAACCTGGATAGCCACAAGGGGTAGTGGCCTTTATTGCGTCAACGAAGAACTTGAAGATATAAATTATACTATCCAGGGAAATCCGAAACTTGAGTTTGTTTGTCTTGCCGAAGATGCAAAAGGACAGATATGGGCTGGTACCTCTGAAGACGGGGTATTTAAATTTGCAGAAAGTGCACCTGAAATATTTTCACTGGAAGAGGGACTAAAGGCAAAATATACCTACGCAATTGATATTGACCCTAAAGGTTATGTATGGGTTGGGCACAGGCTCGGCATCAGCAGGATCGATCCGGAAAGCGGAAATATTACAGTTTTCGGCCAGGAAATGGGTTTCAATTCAGATATTATGTACAGGGCGATTGATGTAAACGATGAGGGATTAATGCTGTTTGGAACCAATAATGGATTGATCGTCTATGATTCCAAACAGGCCAGGGTAGACAGTATACCGCCGAAATTGAATATAACTGAAGTGAATATCTCTGATTCTTTGTACGCTACTTCAGGGGATATTAAGCTGCCTTATGGAGCATATAAAATAAGGATAGACTTCATAGGCATTAACTTGAGCAATCCCGACCAGGTAAGCTACCGTTATAAAATGGATGGCTTTGATGACTGGTCGGAACCAACATCCGATACCTATGCCAAATACAGCAGGATAGAAGATGGTGACTATACTTTCATGCTTTCTGCATGTGATGGAAATGGTAATTGTACGGGAGAAACAGCAATGATCCACATCACCGTCAAGATCCCGATATGGAAAGCCTGGTGGTTCATCCTTTCTCTTTTCCTGATTGCAATTGCTGCTGTTTATTCGATAATAAAGATCAGGGAGAGAAATCAGAAAGCCCTCCAGGAATTACTCGAACATCAGCTGGATGAAAGAACCCGGGAAGTTGTTCTCCAGAAAGAGGAGATCGAGATCAAGAACAGGGACATTACAGACAGTATCAATTATGCACAACGGATCCAGGCAAGCATACTTCCCCCGATACAACGACTACATCAGACCTTTTCCGGCTCTTTTGTATTTTATCAGCCCAGGGATATTGTATCCGGCGACTTTTACTGGTATGACAAACTCGATGAAGACAGATTCCTGATCGTGTGCGCTGATTCAACAGGTCATGGAGTTCCCGGTGCATTTATGTCAATGATAGGAACAACCCTGATCAAGGACATCTGTCTGCGTGATGATGTAAAAACGCCTTCTGATGTTCTCAATACACTTGATGCAGAAGTGAGGGATGCCCTTCACCAGAACAAGGAAACTGACGGGTCGAATGATGGAATGGATATCATCGTTGCCGAGATCAACCTGAAGACGTACAAATTCATTGTTAGTTCTGCCATGAGGCCGGTGATCCTGTATCTTGGAGGGGAACAGGTATATGTAAAGGGGAGCCGCAGTTCGGTCGGCGGTCAGATGGATGATGAAGCAAGTACCGATAAGGAATTTATTAACGAGGAATTTCAGTTAAGAAAGGGTGATATTATCTATATGTTTTCCGATGGTTACCCGGATCAGTTTGGAGGTCCGTTGGGAAGGAAATTTAAAATGGTTCGTATGAAGAACCTCCTGCGCGATATCCATGACAAGCCAATGGAGGAACAGTACAACTATATCAGGAGCAATTTCTTTCTCTGGAAAGAGGATCTTGAACAGGTTGATGATGTCCTTTTTATGGGAATCAGGATCTAATTATTCAATTCTATACCGGAAAGTATTTGTACCTCCGTGGTATCCATGTTGCTCCTGTTAAAATCCCTGTCGTAAAGGAAAAAGGTATAAAAGATCGTATCGTAAGTGATGATAGGGTATTCGATTGTAACCGATACTGTACCTGAAAGCGGCTGTTTGTCGAGATAAGGAATAAGGTATTTCAGGTAGCCGCCATCTTCATCAGGGATCTGGACAAACTGATCATCCTGGAAATCATATAACTGTAAAAACAAGTTGTATCTTTCAGTATCAGGAAGATGTATGGCAACTGTATCGGGCCATGGTTCATTTCCTATATTCCCGTCTCCGTCGGTAAAACTGAAATTCAGTTTGCCTGTGAGAACCTCCTGGTCGAGAGCGTTTACATTAATATAAAGGAAGAAACTCTCATAATTGACCATGGGAATATCCGGGTAAACAGGGGGTTCCTGGCACTGAAAAAGTGAGACTGTAAAAAAGATCAGTATGACATATAGTTTCTTCATCTCTGTATTCCCTGCAAAAATCCTGCCTATTTTTTTCTCATAAAAATCTGTATCGGGACACCAGTATAAACGAAATTCTGCCTGATCTTGTTTTCAAGATACCTCTTGTAAGGGTCTTTTATATATTGGGGAAGGTTACAGTAAAATGCAAAAGACGGTGTTTGGGTCGGTAACTGTGTGACAAATTTTATCCTTATATATTTACCTTTCAGTGCGGGCGGATGGTTTGCCTCAATTGCTTCCAGCATCACCTCATTCAGCCTTGATGTAGGAATTTTTCGTTTCCTGTTCTCAAATACCTTTATTACTTCTTCGAGCGCTTTGTGTATCCTCTGCTTGGTGAGAGCTGAAATAAAAACGATCGGTACGTCTGTAAAGGGTTCAAGTTTTTCCCGTATCGAGGCCTCAAATTCTTTCACTGAACCTGTCTCTTTTTCACCCAGGTCCCATTTATTGACCAGGATAACAACACCTTTTTTACTTTTTTCAATCAAATGAAAAATATTTACATCCTGGCTTTCAATTCCAATGGTTGCATCGAGCATCAACATGCAAACGTCCGAGAATTCAATGGCCCTGATGGACCTCATTACTGAGTAGAATTCAAGGTCCTCCTTGACTTTCGCTTTTTTCCTTATTCCCGCGGTATCGACTATAATAAAATCATGGTTGAACTTTGAATACCTGGTGTGGATCGAATCCCTTGTGGTTCCCGAGATCTCTGTAACAATATTCCGCTCTTCCCCGATAAGAGCATTGATCAGTGATGATTTGCCGACATTTGGACGGCCAACCACCGCAATCCTTGGCAATTCGCTTTCCTCATCTGCATTATCTTCTTTTTCAAAAAGGTCAACCACCTTATCGAGCAACTCTCCTGTTCCGCTGCCATTTATTGAAGATAATCCAAATACTTCGCCCAGCCCGAGTCCATAAAACACAGGAACTTCAAGATGCCTTTGCGGATTATCGACTTTATTTACTGCCAGGACAACCGGTTTATTTACTTTTCTTAACATCCGAGCTATGGTTTCATCAAGGTCCGTGATCCCATTGGTAACATCTACCATGAAAACAATCACATCAGCTTCGCCAATGGCCAGGAGAACCTGTTTCCTGATCTCCTCCTCGAATACATCTTCTGAGTTTGTAATATATCCCCCCGTATCGATTACCGTAAAGTTCCTCCCGTTCCAGATAACTCTTCCATAGTGGCGGTCGCGGGTAACTCCGCTTATTTCATCCACTATTGCCTGCCTTGTCTCTGTCAGCCGGTTGAAAAAAGTTGATTTGCCTACATTTGGTCTTCCTACTATCGCAACAATATTTCCCATTCACTTATAAATTACCTGTATCCGAAATTCTTTAATTTCCTGTCGTTGTTTCTCCAATCCTTCTGCACCTTGACAAAAAGCTCCAGGTAAATCTTTTTGCCAAAGAATACTTCCATATCTTCCCTTGCCTCTTTTCCAACCCGTTTCAATGACTCTCCCTTGTGCCCGATAAGGATGCCTTTCTGGCTCTCTTTTTCAACAAAGATAACAGAACGTATCCTTATAATATTTTTCTCCTCCTTAAACGATTCAACCTCTATCTCAACCGAATAAGGAATCTCTTTCTGGTAATACAGGAGAATCTTCTCCCTGATGAATTCCCCGGTCAGGAAGCGCTCTGATTTATCAGTAAGCATGTCTTTCGGGAAGAAAGCAGGGGATTCAGGTAGCAAGGTAAGAATGCGCTTGAAAACGTTATCAATATTGAATTTTCTTAATGCGCTTATGGGGAAGATCTCTGCCTTGGGTAATAATTCTTTCCATTGATCCACCAGGTTCTCAAGTGTTTCCTGGTCGGAAAGGTCAATTTTGTTGATCAGAAGAAGGGTGGGGATCTTGCTTTTTTTGAGTTTATCCATGAAGAACTCTTCAGTTCCGGGTTTCTCCGAGACTTCAGTGATATACAAAAATATATCTGCATCACTGAGTGCACCACGGGCACTCTTTAGCATAATTTCCTGGAGCTTGTAGTTAGGTTCAAGTATTCCAGGGGTATCAGAAAATACAACCTGGTAATCCTCAGCATTTACAATTCCCTGTATCCTGTGCCTGGTAGTTTGTGCCTTAGATGTTATTATGGAAAGTTTTTCACCAACCATAACATTCATAAGCGTTGATTTACCAACATTTGGCCGTCCAAGTATATTTACAAATCCTGCCTTGTGTGTCACCTCGTTATTCAAAAGCGTTCATTTTTAACATTTTGATCTCCTGTTCTGTCAGGAATCTCCACCTTCCCCTTGGAAGGTTCTTCTTTGTAAGGCCTGCAAAGTAAACCCTGTCGAGCTTTGTAACTTTGTAATCCATATGTTCAAAGATCCTCCTCACCACCCTGTTTTTACCGGAATGGATCTCAAGTCCGACCTCCTTTTTACTTTCCCTGCTGGCATAAGCAATCGCATCAACCTGGATAAAACCGTCCTCAAGTTCAACTCCTTCGCTAATTTTGTTCATGTCGGCCTGCGTCAGGTTCTTGTCAAGGTATACATGGTATATCTTCTTCTTGTTGAAGGATGGATGTGTAAGTTTCCTGGTTAGTTCCCCGTCATTTGTTAAGAGTAAAACCCCTGTGGTATTTTTGTCAAGTCGGCCAACCGGGTAGATCCTTTCCTTGCAGGCCTTGCTGACAAGTTCCATTACTGTTTTTTTAGCATGCGGATCTTCAACGGTAGTGACATAATCCTTTGGTTTGTTGAGAAGAAGGTAAACTTTTCGTTCATTTCCAAGTCTTTCACCGTTATAGCGAACATCATCATCAGGATTTACCCTGGTACCAAGGTCGGAAACAATCTGACCATTGACAGTGACCAGGCCGGCCTCGATCAGCTTATCCGCTTCCCTTCTTGAACAGATACCTGCATGTGCAATGTATTTGTTAAGTCTCATTAATTCAGATGCCTTGAAGGCTTTGCTGCTTTTCTTTCTGTCAAATTTCTTCTCCCTGCCTGAACCGACTTCTTTGTAAGATTTTTCTTCCTTGACAACCTTCTTGTCTTTATCAAATTTCCTGTCCGTATTTGTATCCGATTCCTTGTCGAACTTCTTCAATTTACTGTAGCTGCTGGTCCTGGTTGTATCCGATTCCTTGTCGAATTTCCCTGCCTTATCAAATCTCCTGTCCTTATCAAATCTTTTGTCCTTATCAAATCTCCTGTCCTTATCAGAATTCTCACCTTTGACGAAGTCCTTCCCTTTTCCTGATTTCGCATCCTTGTCCGGTTTCGCAGCTTTTCCGACGGCTCTGGTATTATCGGGTTTATCTCTTTTATCAAATTTCCTGTCACTGCCTGGCTTGTCCGGACTGATATATTTTCTTTGTCTGTCACCAGGGGCTTTGGCTTCAGAAATCTGTTTTTTTCGCGGGGGACTTTTTCTTGC
The DNA here is from genome assembly GCA_964428945.1 of uncultured Bacteroidaceae bacterium. Classification (GTDB taxonomy): domain Bacteria; phylum Bacteroidota; class Bacteroidia; order Bacteroidales; genus M55B112. The sequence goes on from CAYSAH010000069.1 coordinate 9,482, forward strand.
GGGCTTCCTATTATTCTGTGGATCTTTCATTTCAGATAAGTTCTCGATGATATTTACCTTTTTACATTGGCGGATGCAAAGGTACGATTTAAAACAATAACAGAATTATATTTATATCTTTGTTTGGCCTTAAAAAAGAAGTGTTTAACAGGCTAAAATCAACGATACAACGTTTTATTCAGGTGATGATTAAACCAATTGGATCCGGAATAGTCAAATATTTTTAAAGTTTCATTAATTAATGACCCTAATTACATCAATTTCCGGCATCAGGGGAACCATTGGAGGTTCTCCGGGATATGGACTGACTCCTGTAGATGCTGTACAATTTGCTTCGGCCTATGCTGTCTGGCTAAAAAGCAACAGCTCGCGAACAAATCCCACGGTGGTACTGGGCAGGGATGCCAGGATTTCCGGTTTAATGGTTGAACAACTGGTATCCGGGGCATTACTTGGAATGGGAGTGAATGTGATCAATCTTTCCCTGGCAACAACACCAACAGTTGAACTGGCTGTTCCCGAACTTAAGGCAGATGGTGGCATAATCCTTACTGCTAGTCATAACCCCAAACAATGGAATGCTCTTAAGCTTCTGAATGAAAAAGGAGAATTCCTTTCTTCCGCAGATGGTGAAATGATCATTGATCTTGTGAAGCAGGGTGTGTTTGATTATGCTGAGGTTGACCTTCTTGGCAGCCTGTCAGTCAACCATTCAATGGATGAATTTCATATTAGGAAAGTTTTGGATCTTCCATTGGTAGATGTGGAAAAGATAAAGGCGGCGGGTTTTCGTATAGCGATCGACTGCGTTAATTCCGTGGGGGGGGGTTATAATCCCAAAACTACTTAAGGCACTTGGAGTGAAGGAAGTGATTGAACTTTACTGTACCCCAAACGGAGACTTCCCGCATAATCCGGAACCGCTTCCGGAGAATCTTACCGGGATTTCAGACAAAGTAAAAAATACAGCAGCAGATGTCGGATTTGTTGTTGATCCTGATGTAGACCGACTTGCCATTATTTGTGAAGATGGCTCTATGTTTGGAGAAGAGTATACCCTGGTTGCAGTTTCGGATTATGTGCTTTCCCAAACCCCAGGTAGCACCTGCTCTAATCTTTCCTCTTCACGGGCATTAAGGATGCTGACTCAGCAGCATGGACAGGATTATTTCGCAGCGGCAGTTGGAGAGGTGAATGTAGTGGAGAAAATGAAAAAGGAGAATTGCATTATCGGCGGTGAAGGTAATGGAGGAGTCATATACCCAGAACTTCATTATGGCAGGGATGCCCTGGTGGGTATAGCGCTGTTTCTGACACATCTTGCCAATAAGGACTTAAAATGCAGTGAACTCAGGGATCTCTATCCAAGGCTCGAAATGATAAAAAATAAGATTACGCTTAAGGAAGATGCCAATATCGATATTCTGCTTAAATCTCTTGAGAGTGTTTATATAAATGAAGAAACAGATAGCAGGGATGGATTGAAAATAGATTTTAAGCATGGCTGGGTACATCTGCGCAAATCAAATACTGAACCGATAATCAGGGTATATGCTGAAGCCTTTAGCAGGGAAGAAGCTGAAAAACTTGTTATGGGAATTATGAAAGAAATTGAAAAAATTGAATTTTGATATTGAAAACTAAACATCAATGAAAAAAAGACCTCTCATTATTACAATTATACTGACCACCGTTGTCATTGCACTGATCATTTATTCAGCAGTTTCCGGGAAGGAAAAGGAAGTAATCCTGGAAACTTCGGTTTTGAAAGGGCCTTTTGAGATTTCAGTAATGGTGACCGGCGAACTACAGGCGCTGAATGTTACCGAAATACAGGGCCCATCTGCCCTGAGAAGTCAGAACCTAAGAATTCGCAACGTTAAGATTCAGGAACTGATCATGGAGGGTACCGTTGTTGATTCTGGAGACTGGGTGGCCACACTCGACAGGTCAGAGGCCGATAATATGCTGAAAGATATCCTTGATGAGCTTGAAAGGGAGGAATCTCAGTATATGCGTTCAAAGCTTGATACTACCATTGAATTGGGAAACCTTCGCGATAACCTTGTTAATCTTAAGTTTACAAGTGAAGAGGCAGCTATTACCCTTGAACAATCAAAATTTGAACCGCCTGCTACGATCCGCCAGGCAGAGATCAATCTTGAAAGGGCTGACAGGGCCTATGCCCAGGCACAAAAGAACTATCAGCTAAAAGTCAGGGAGGCAATGGCAAATGTACGGGAGGCGGAGATCAACCTCGACAGGGTAAAACGCAGGCAGGTTGATATGATGGCTGCCCTGAAGGAGTTTGATATTATTGCCCCTGCCGCCGGTATGGTTATCTACAAGAGGGATTGGGATGGTACCAAGCGTACTGCGGGTACAGAGATCAATTCATGGGACCTTACGGTGGCAACCCTGCCGGATATGTCAACAATGATTTCAAAGACCTATGTAAATGAAATTGATATAAGCAAGATTACAGAAAATCAGAAAGTAAAAATTGGAGTGGATGCTTTCCCCGAGAAGGAATTTACCGGTATGGTTTATGAAGTTGCGAATATCGGGGAACAATTGCCCAATACAGATGCAAAAGTATTCGAGGTAAGAATTGAGCTCAATGAGAGCGATACCATTTTGAGGCCATCCATGACAACCAGCAACAGCATTGTGACAAAAGTATATGATGAGGTTCTGTATCTCCCACTTGAAGCAGTGAGGGCAAATGACAGTATTACTTTTGTATATACCAAAAACAGAAAAAGACAGGTAGTTGTTCTCGGAGAATCCAATGAGAATTTTATCATAATTTAAAAGGGTCTCGAAAACGTTGACCCTTGCCCTCTGCCTGGAGGTCCAGAGCGGGCTGCGGG